>CALELH010000522.1 GCA_937902595.1 uncultured Myxococcales bacterium | reverse complement strand
CTCCGGGCGCAGGCGGCGCTGGAGGCGGACAGGATGGAGCGTGCGATCGCTCGGAGTACACAGCGGAGCGTGAGTCCTTCCAGGAGGACGATGAAGGGGTGCTGCGTTATGTCGCGTATAGCTCCAATCCGTCTCGGCAAAATCCGATCACTGACATTCTCCTCATCGAGCTGCATCCGAGCCGCGGTTTCCCCATGGAGACGGGGACGTATGATCTCGCACAAATCGGATCAGACCTCAGCACGTGCCAGATCTGCATTCTGTCATTCCGTCAGATCAATGTGACGAATGGTCAGCGACAGATGAACTTGATGGCGCGGAGCGGGCAGATTGAGATCACCGCTCTTGGTGATGTTCTGGAGCCGTTTGCTGCGACCGTCAGCGGTATGAATCTAGAGCAGGTGAATGTGAGCCGAGACAATCTTAATCGCTTGGTCACGGATTTTCCGGCGGGCGGAGCGACGCTGTGTCTGGACGGCTTTGAGTTTGACGTCATCAGAAAGCCTCGACCCGCGATGATCGGTCAGCCCGTGCTCGACTTTACGCTTCAGAATTGCTTGACGGAGGAGCTGGTGAGTGTCGCCGAGATCGCTCGTTCGACCCAAGCTATTTGGTTTCTTGGAACCGCTGGCTGGTGTCCGGCATGTCGAACGCTCATGCTCAATGGAGATCCCAATAATCGCCAGGTAGACTCGCCCTTTCGCATGGCCGAGGAGCTGGGCCCCGAGCGGCTTCGTATTATGATCGTCTTGGGTGAAGATGGAAATCGTCAGCAGGCGGACGCTCGTTACTGTCGGCAGTATGCTCGAGCCTACGCTGACAACGCTGCGGACTTCTATGTTGATCATGATGGCACGCGATCATTCGCGCAGCTGTTCACCTTCCTGAACACCTATGCCAGTGGTGAAGGGATGTTTGGTCTTCCATGGAACGCGGTCGTGAGCGGTGGGGAGGAGCATATCTACCGGTACGCCGATCGTTCGGGTCAAGCGGAGAGGCTCGGGCAGATTATCTCTGAGCTTACAACGGATCCTGAGGGCCCCATGATGGAAGAACCTGGCATGGAAGAACCTGGAATGGATGACGACGGGATGGAGTAGCACCAGCTGCGTCGTCTTTGGCGTAGTGTAGAGCAGACGAAGAAAAAGGGGCCTCGCGGCCCCTTTTTCAGTATCCCCCCAAGAGACTTCCCAAACTATGGAGCTGGACGTCGGACCAATTGAATCCTGGCCAACTTCGAGTCTCCTCCCCGTCTCTCAAGGGAATCCGTAAAGTTTCTGAGCGAGGCACGGGCCGGTGTTGACATCTTTGTAAATCGCGCCGACCCAGCCTCGTGGAAGAGCTCGCTTCTACTCTCAACTATCTCAGCCTGAACCTCGATGTGGCGCCCAGCCAAAGCGATACGTAGGTCGTATCGCTCGCCCACCTTAAGCACCTCCGAACCTCGACTCTGAAGGTAGAGGCCCGACTCGCTGATGTTCACCGCTCTCCCCTCAATGCCACCACAGGCGCTGGTGACCTTGAGTTGACATCGACGTCTGTCTTGGGCTCTGCGTTCGAACATATCTACCTATGTAGGATAGTGTCAGTAATGTGTGTAGGTATGCGTCTACCACGTACAGAAAGAACTGTCAGGTGGTTTCTGTCGAATTTCTAAAGAAATGGTTTCTGTTGGCTGTAGGTGGGGCTTGCAGGAGGTTACCCAGGCCTCAGAAGGAGGCCCGAGTCTATGAAGAGAGACGTGCCGGCTCTAGAAGTCTTCGGCTTCAAAAGCCATAACGTTCTGCTTGCCGGCGCCGATCACCTCTACCAGGCCTTTGGTCTCAGGCAAGATGTGGGAGAAGTAGTATCGCGCGGTCTTCACCTTATTTTCGTAGAACGTGCCCTCTCTCCCCTGAGCAGACAACGCCATGCGGGCCCAGAGGTACGCGAGGGTCGTGAGTCCGAATAGAGTGAGGTACTTACTCGCCGCGGCCGCGGCCTCCTCTGGATCAGCCATGCCCTTCATGCCCAAGGCCATCGTGGTCTCGCTGAGGGTGTTAAGTGCGCTCTCAAGCGGGCCGACAAACTCAGACATGTCTGGGTTCTCTTTGTTAGCCTTTACGAAGCGGAAGACCTCTTTCGCGAAGCCCTTGTACAGGCGTCCTGTATCCTTCGTGAGTTTACGGCCGACAAGGTCCAATGCCTGAACGTGGTTTGTTCCCTCGTAAATCATGGCGATGCGAACGTCGCGGAGATACTGCTCTATAGACCACTCTGTGGTGTAGCCTGAGCCACCGCATACCTGCATGCATTCGCTCACATTCTCGAAGCCTCGCTCGGTGCAGAAGCCTTTGATGATGGGAGTCAGGAGCGCCACCATGTCGTCGGACTCCTGTCGGATGGTGTCGTCCTCGTGGTGTAGCGCGACGTCGATGTGGGCTGAGACCCAGAGCGCAAGAGCGCGCATACCTTCGTTGGTACACTTAACGTTGAGCAGCTGCCGGCGCACATCAGGATGTACCAGGATGTTATCGGCCTTAGCGCTGGCGTCGTTGCGAGCGGGATTGAGGGAGCGACCCTGCCGGCGATCCTTGCAGTATTCTACCGCGGTCTGATACGCGATCTCGCCCAGAGCGTAGCCCTCGACACCGACCGTAAGTCGGGCGAAGTTCATCATCACGAACATGGCTCTCATGCCCTTATGGGGGTCACCCACAAGGTAGCCCTTGGCCTCTTCGAGGTTCATGACACAGGTTGGAGATGCGTGGATCCCCATCTTGTGCTCTACGCCGCCACAGTAGATTGGGTTTCTGGAGCCGTCCTTATTGATCTTGGGGACGAGGAAAGCGCTGATGCCACGGATGCCTTCAGGGGCGTCGGGGAGGCGAGCGAGTACAAGGTGGATGATATTCTCAGTGAGATCGTGCTCTCCAAAGGTAATCCAAATCTTGGTACCAGTGAGAAGGAAGTGGTCATCTTCTGGCACGGCCTTCGTAGAGATGAGGCCCAAGTCAGTGCCGCACTGCGGCTCCGTCAGACACATCGTCCCCGTCCACTCGCCGGAGACGAACTTTGGAAGAAAGTAGTCTTTCTGCTCATCGGTTCCATAGTGGAGTAATGCCTCGATGAGGCCGTGACCGAGACCCGGACACATTGAGAAGCTCTTATTACATGCAGTCGCCATCTCTGAGAGCGCGATAGCGACCGGGTGCGGTGCGCCACTGCCACCGTACTCGATCGGCTGGGTGATGCCGGCCATGCCGCTCTTCACATAGTCATCATAGAGACGCTTGAAGCCTTCGGGCGTGGTGATGGTCTTCGCCTCCGGATCGTAGGTGATCCCTTCCTGGTCTCCGGTATGGTTGAGCGCGAGCATCTCGTTTGCACAGAACTTCCCGCTCTCTTCGATGAGCGCCATGACGGTGTCGAGATCGTAATCTTCGAACCCCTTCATTGCTTGGACCTTTTCATAGCCAAAGGTCTCGAGGACGAACCGAATGTCTTTTAGGGGGGCCTTATAGATCTGCATATTCTCTTCCTTATCTACCTGCCGCTGTGCGCGGAGCGAACAATTGCTGCGCTGCGTCAATTTGTGTCATTTCTGTACCTTAAGTGAGGTGTCGATGCACGAGATCTGTGGGTTGTTACTTGAAAAAAGATCTCACACCAGTTTGAGGCGCCTAAGTCGCGAGGGGAGCCTAGAACGGGGTTACCGTGGGCATTATCGTGCAAGAAGTGGAACCAAAAAAAGCACTCAAGTTGAGCGATATCAGCGTATTTTCTTGATTCTGACCCTCAAAAGTTAGTATACCGCGCGCCACTGTAATCCTTATATACACTGAGGGGGTTCCTACTATGCGTAATTTAGTGCTGTCGCTTTGCGCCTTGATGTTCGTGGTTGGCTGTGACGATTCATCACCCGGCGGATCCAAGGTATTTGGCTTGGGTCGTGACATGGCGCCTCCTCCGGGGCAGGACATGGGAGTGCAGCGCGACATGATGGTGACTCCGCCCGTAATGAGGCGGAACCGATTGGTCGTGCAGGGTGCCTTCGATATTCCTCTGTTCCAGGGCGAGACGGCTCAGCTCTCAGTTCGTTATCTTGACGCTGACGGCCTGCCGATCGCGAACGCTGAGATCAGCTTGAGCCCTGAAGACGCGAACCAGGCTCTCGTGGCGATCCGCGCTCGAGGCGCGCGCACCGACGAGAACGGTACGGCGACATTTGAGGTCACCGCCCAGAACGTAAACGGTCGAGCTCGACTCAAGGCAGAAGCAGAGAACGCTGACCCCGCCTTCTGGATCGTTCGTGTGGCAAAGAACCCGAACGGCGAGGTCGCAGTCCAGGTGACCTACGACACGGCGATCGGCCGCTACACTAACGACGATATCGAGCAGGTGTCCGTTAAGCTTCTAGAGGGTGATTGTGACTCGGCGTTTACGGTTGTCCCGGGTCGTTGGTCTGCGGAAGGCCCTGTCATCAACCCATTCGATGGCGATGGTTTCTCCATCATGAATATGGTCCCAGTTGGTCGCACCTTCGCTGCGGTCGCTTGGGGAAAGAACATGCTCAACCGAAACGTCGTTCGTGGCTGCACCGATGGTCACACGGTGATGGGTGGGGCGCGTTTGGAGGTTCTCGTGCCTCTTGAGGATCAGCCTCTTGAGTTCAAGGGAACCTACAACGTGGAGCACCAACTCAACTTGACGGAGATGCTCCAGAACGGTGGGGACGAAGACGCCGCTCAGCTGATCGAGATCCTAGAGATCTTCGCAGCTATCGGTGGTGGTGCAGGCGAAGGCCCATTCTTCCGCGGCCAGGCTGTCATCGACCTTCTCTGTGACCGTATCGGAATCGATCCCTTAGTCTGCGGGGCGTTGGCGGTGGTAGGCGCGGCGCCTGTCCACAACCTCATCGAGGAGAACGCGCCGCCTGAGATCCTTCAGGTCCTAGACGTCCTGGGTGACGTCTTCCGAAACTTCTCCAATCTGACGATTGAGGGCGAGATGGACTTCATCGCTTCGTACCCTGATGACGAAGGCTACCTTCGTGACAATAGCGCCCGTTGGCAGCGGATCCGCTTCACCTGGCGAAACGGCTGTCCTTTTGACCAGCCTGAGCAGTGCGTGCGTGCCTTCGACTTGTCCCAGAACAATGGTGGGCGAGACACGCCGCTGCAGGCGAACTTCGACGCGCGTCTTGCTGAGGACGATGTTCTGCTCATCAGCCGCCACCAGATGGGGCTAAACTACGGCCTATTCATCATCTTGGCCCTGGAGGAGTGGATCCTCCCCTTGATCACGGGTGAGATGGCCCCAGTCGCGCTTGAGCGTTTATTTGAGCAGCTCATTGATTGTGAGCAGCTGAATGAGGCGCTACCGCCGAACAGAGCGGACAGCGGACTCTGCGAGAACGCCATCATTCCTCCGATGGCGGCGTTGCTGCGTAACCAGCTTACTCAGATCAATGACGGCCTTGAGGTCTTGACTCTCGAAGGTCAGGTCCGAGTCGCTGACACCTATCCGAACCTGAAGGTGGACTGGCTCTACGATGGTCACTGGAACGGTTGGTTTGGTGACGCTGAGGGTCGGGATAACCCTGAGGATCTGATCCCAAACATCGGAACCTTCTCTGGTTGCCGAAACACCGAGTGCGAGCTGGCGCCTGAGCCGATGGCACCGATGATGCCCTAGGGTATGCCCTGGCTGACTCTTAGACTCAGCTCATAATGAAAAAGGCGGCCATTGGCCGCCTTTTTTATTGCTCGGATTACTTCGCCATCTAGCTGAGCTTCTTCTTCATGAGCGGTGTGTACACGATCATCGCGATGAACAGGCCGACAAACCACGCCTGACTATAGATCGTCATGAAGATCTCGGGGACGCTCTCGAGAACGTCCACCTGCTTCAGGAAGCCTGGGACATTGGGCAAGACTGCGAGAATGAGCGCGACAATGGCGATGGGGTTCCAACCGCCGTTAAAGCTGTATTCACCCCCTTCGCGAAACAGCTCGTCGACGTTGAGCTCTGTGCGGCGAACGAAGAAATAGTCTGCGATCAAGATGCCTGCGATGGGACCGAGGAGGGCAGAGTATCCGATGAGCCAAGTGAACACGTAGGCACCACCGGCTAAGAGCTTCCACGGAAAGATAGCGATCCCGAGCCCTGCTGTAATGTATCCGCCCATCTTAAATGAGATCTTCTCCGGGTTCAGATTAGCGAAGCCATTGGCGGGGGCGACGACGTTGGCGGCTAGGTTTGTTGTCAACGTCGCGATGGACAGGGCCAAGAGGGCGACGACCACGCTCATTCCGCCCATCCTCCCCATCAGCTTGACGGGATCGGCGATGGGCTCACCATAGATGACGACGGTCGCCGAGGTTACAGCGACGCCGATGAAGGCGAACAAAGCCATCGTAGGCGGCAAGCCAATCGCTTGCCCCTTGATTTGGTCATCCTGGGTCGCCGCATAGCGAGTGAAGTCCGGCATGTTGAGGGCGAGGGTAGCCCAGAAGCCAACCATAGCCGTCAGCTGCGGGATAAAGACTGACCAAAATTGGCCCTCCTTCGCACCTCCAGGCTCAAACTGTGATGGTGTTGAGAGCATATTGCCGAAGCCGTCAGCCTTTACGTAGGCCCAGGCGAGCAAGAGGAGACCCATAGCGATTAGAAAGGGAGCGGCGTACGTCTCCAGCCATCGGATCGACTCTGTCCCCTTCGCTATGAACCATACGTGTATGGCCCAGAAAGCGATGAAACAGAGGAATTGCGCTGCGTTAATACCGAGGATAGGCAGCGGGTCGCTGACGAACGCATCGCCGGTAGCGATGTTCAATAGGGTGTAGATGGCGAACCCACCGATCCATGTTTGGATACCAAACCACCCACAGGCCACGAGGCCTCGCAGCAGCGCCGGAATATTAGCGCCCTTGGTCCCGAAGGAGGAACGCAGCAGAACAGGGAAGGGGATGCCGTGCTTCGTTCCGGCATGTCCGATGAGGATCATCGGGACAAGAACGATGAGGTTTCCAAGGAAGACCGTGGCGACCGCCTGGTACCAATTCATTCCGGCAGAGATCATCCCTCCGGTGAGCATGTAGGTGGGTACACAGACGACCATACCCACCCAGAGCGCGGCGATGTTTGTCCATCCCCACGTACGCCCTTCGGCGGTCGTCGGCGCTAGATCCGAATTGTAGAGAGAGGGCGATGAGCCCTCGATCAATTTGCCTGGTGCATCTGATGACATGGCGGGTCCCCCTTTGACTCGAGCCGGTTCGATCTAAGGGAGTCTATCAGAATCGTAGAGGAGTGTCCTACAATTACCTACAGTGTGCTCTTAGGGTGAGTTAGTCGTCGAGGCTCGGGATGACGCCTCGGTCCACAAGCTGAGCCATAATTTGATCGACGGCCTCCATGACGGTCAGCTCATTTGTCTTCAGGATGACCTCGGCGTCCTTCGGCGGTTCATAGGGGGCAGAGATCCCCGTGAAGTTACGGATCTTACCTGCGCGGGCCTCCGCGTACATACCGCTCCCGTCGGGGTGCAGGGCTGCGTCTCTGGCTTCGCAAACATCGACTGGAGCGGAGAGCCAGACCTGGAGGAAACGATCAGCCCCAACTCGCTCACGCGCGCCTTCGCGATCTGCATCATATGGGGAGACGAAGTCCGCGACGGTGATAAAGCCTGCGTCATTGAAGAGGCGGGCCGTCTCGGCCGCTCTTCGACTTGACTCGGACCTATCGTCGGCGGTGAACCCGAGATCACGGCTGAGCCCAAGGCGCATATTGACACCATCCAGCACATGCACCGCGCAGCCTCGCTCCCAGAGACGTCTCTCAAGGGCGTGGGCGATGGTGCTCTT
>CALELH010000521.1 GCA_937902595.1 uncultured Myxococcales bacterium | reverse complement strand
CCGCCTCTGGGTCGCGACCAATGATGACGATTGAGTCCTCTGGATCCAATGATCTACGCTGACCAATGTCTCGACCACGCACGGTGATGAGCAAAGCATCTGTGACTTGGGCTTCATTAAACCCAGATGATTTCAGCCGATCAGTTGTTTGGTCGATGCTCATGGACAGAACAATACCCCTCGCGCACATGTGGACGCAATCGTACTCCATGGTTGCCATCGGTCCTCGCTCGCAGTAATCAGACCCATGGACGCACGTACTTTTAAGAAGCAGCTTGAGACGCTCAAGCGCGAAATTGGTGACAGAGGTAACCCGGACAGTTTTCAGTCTGAGGGATGCACGAACTGCAGTCAGTGCATGTTCTGTGTCGACTGCGTGGATTGCCACGGATGTAATTACGTCCACGGCAGTGAACGGTGCACCTACTGTACTCAGGTGGTGGACTCGGTCGATTGTCACCAAAGCAGCCACCTGATCGAGTGCGAGCGCTGCGTTTCAAGTCATTATTTAGTCCGTAGTCAGGACTGCGCTGAATGCCAATATTGCTTTGGCTGTGTTGGGCTCGTCAGGAAGGAGTTTCACATCCTTAATCAGCCCTATGACCGGAAGACTTACTTCGCCATCGTTAAGGCTCTTAAGGCGGAGCTATCCATCGATTAGTGCGGTGTTCAGCCGTACAATAAGCTCGCAAACTCGACGAACAAATTACAGATCGCATGGAAGATGAGCGGAGCGACGATGCCCCCCGTGGCTTTGCGCATCCATCCGAAAACTAAGCTTGGAAAGAAGACGGCGAGACGAGCTGGCGATGGAATTGTGATGATGTGACCAATCGCAAAGAGTGCGCTGGTGATGAGGATACTTTTGAGATTGACGGACACGCCCATCACGGTGCGTTCTTCACCAGCGAACACCTGATCTAGCCGGCTTTGAAGGTACCCTCGGTAGAACAGCTCTTCGGGAAGCGCGACGAGCAGGAACTGTACGAGCAAAAGATTAATGATCCACCAATAGTTACGGTCAGCTTTGTATGGCATCTCATCCGCTCGAGACAGCGTAGTTCCGAGCCTGAGCCTCTCCGCTGGAAGTCGATCCCCACCTGCCTTTATGCCGAGCTCTATGTTCGGACCTGAGACGCGAAATCCAACCTGCCCGTGACTACCTCTTTCGTAAGAGAGTGAACCGCTCTTGTCTACGCGAGATGGTCTCCCGACTGTTGGTGTGATGTCATCTTCGCTTGAGACATGCGCCTCGAACTTTTGCCCCGGTGGTAGCTTCCATCGAAGTCGGAATTCATCGTCGACGCTATATACGCGGACCTCGCCTTCGCTCAACTGTCTCGCTTTTGGTGGATCTTGGATCTCGAGAGGCCAGTGATCTAGGCGTAGCTCTGCGGGCTTAAGATCTCGATTTAGCCAGCTCGTCTGCCACACATGAAAACCAACGGAATACGCTGGAAATACAATGACGCTGACCAATAGAGCGTTCTTGAGGGCGCGTAAGAAATCCCTGCGATGAATCCCAAAGTCGGCTGGGTCTATGCCTTTTTTGTGCAAGACCTCTAAGGGTAGATACATGAACACCATGGCCGCGATGGCGAGAACGTATCCACGAATCCAGCCGACGCTTAGCTGCAAGAGCGCCAGACCACCAGTGACCAGCAAAGTGACCATGAAAACCCAGGTCACCTCTTTGATGATTTTTCGTTTTTCTGTGGGTTTCACGGGCTCATTGTGTGCGCGTCCTGCATGAGACGCAATCTTAGAGCCGTTTACTCGCGGCTGCCTTCGCTGAGAAGCTCAGCCTGATGTGCGGCCTGAATCGGCTGAATCACCGGTTCAAGATCGCCTTCTATCACCTCGTTAAGCTTATACAGCGTCAACCCAATACGGTGATCGGTGATTCGGTTTTGTGGGTAGTTGTACGTTCTGATTCGTTCAGAGCGGTCTCCAGAGCCAACCTGTCCTTTACGCGCTGCGGCGCGCTCGGCGTTCGCCTCTGCCTGGATCTGATCCATGAGTCGAGTCTTCAACACCTTAAGGGCCTTCGCCTTATTTTTGTGTTGGCTCTTTTCGTCTTGGCAAATCACCACCAGACCACTGGGTACGTGGGTAATTCGGACGGCGCTGTCCGTCGTGTTGACGCTTTGCCCACCTGGACCACTTGCTCGGAACACATCAATACGGAGATCGGTCTCTGGGATTGCGACCTCGATGTCTTCGGCCTCCGGTAATACGGCGACTGTGCAGGCAGAGGTGTGGATGCGGCCCTGGCTCTCTGTCGCGGGCACTCGTTGCACTCGATGGACGCCAGATTCAAATTTGAGAGTGCTATAGACAGCGTCACCACTCACGAGGGCGATGACCTCTTTGAGGCCACCGGTGTCGCTCGCCGACGAACTGAGTGTCTCGACCCGCCAGCTGCGTCTTTCGGAGAACCGTCCATACATACGGAAGAGATCGGCGGAGAACAGCGCAGCCTCTTCGCCCCCTGTCCCAGCTCTAATCTCTAGAATGACGTTTTTACCGTCGTTTGGATCTTTAGGGAGCAGGAGGATCTTTAGCTCTTCGCGGAGAGGGTCCTCTTGGCTCGCGAGCAGGTCAACCTCCTCTTGAACCATCGCACGCATCTCTGCATCGTCCTCACTTTCGAGGAGCTCCTTTGCGTCTGCGAGTTCGGAGATGACAGTCTCTAGACGGCGCCAACACTTGACGATTGGCTCAAGCTGCGCCGCCTCCCGGGCGATCTTTTGAAACGCGCCCGGCTCTGAATAGATCTCGGGATCACCCATCCGAGCGGTCAACTCATCGAATCGACGTGATAGCTCAGCGAGCTTCTCCTGCATGGAGGATCC
Source organism: uncultured Myxococcales bacterium (assembly GCA_937902595.1). GTDB lineage: Bacteria > Myxococcota_A > Bradymonadia > UBA7976 > UBA1532 > UBA1532. Next base: position 729 of record CALELH010000521.1, on the reverse strand, counting down.
TCAAGTCTTCGGAGAGGGGTAAATCAGGAGCCGCCGCGTGCGCCGAACTTTCGACGGAAACGCTCTACGCGACCCTCTGTGTCGACCAAACGTGCCTTGCCCGTGAAGAACGGGTGGCTGTACGAGCTGATATCGATGGGCAGCACATAGTGCTCGACGCCATTGATCTCTCGTGTTTCGCCCGACTTCTTCGTCGAGCGAGTGATGATTTCGTGATCGCCGTCTACGAAGACGACTGGGTAAAGCGTTGGATGAATTTCCGCTTTCATGGTGACCTCTCCAACCCCCCATCTTCCGATGGATACGGGGCACTGACTCATTTGATCCATTAAACCAGAGCGGCGCATCTTAGTGATCGAAACTCAATCGATCAAGATGATCCTGTTCTCGGGCGACTTTAACTCGTCTCTTGAGGCTGAAAATCAGCCCGACATCGACTCCAGGAACTCACCGTTGCTCTCACACTTGCTGACCTTGTCGAGCATGAACTCCATGGAGTCGACTACGTTCAGTGGGTGTAGAAGCTGGCGCAGGATCCACACACGGTTGAGATCCATTTCGTCCATAAGGAGCTCTTCCTTACGGGTTCCGGACTTGTTGATGTCCAAGCAAGGGAAGATACGCTTCTCCATGAGCTTACGGTCGAGGTGAAGCTCACTGTTACCCGTGCCCTTGAACTCTTCGAAGATGACCTCGTCCATACGGCTACCGGTGTCGATCAGCGCCGTT
>CALELH010000520.1 GCA_937902595.1 uncultured Myxococcales bacterium | reverse complement strand
TTTTTGATACTGGGGTGAGATGCCAAGCAAATGCGGATTGTGTCGAGCCTGATACCTGTGTCGAAGGTGGCTGCGGTGGTCATAACCGAGGCTTCCTAAGGGAAGAGGCCGCCCTTGAATTAGTCTTCGTTTCGGACGAAGACGACAGTTCGAGCGCAACCCTGAACTACTATGTAGACTTCTTTAAGAACATTAAGGGCTTCAGAAATGAGTCTCGCTTCCATGCACACGCCATCGTGGGTGCTGTTAACGGTCGCGCAGCAAACTGCGAGAGCGGGCTGGGTAGCGCTCAGCCTGGACGAGCCTATGTAGAAGTTGCTGAGCGCACCAATGGCGGTATCTATAGTATCTGTGATGGAGACTTTGGGCGCGCTCTCCGAGACATTGGCAATCAAGCGTTTGGGCTGCCCGTTCAGTTCTTCCTCTCGCGCCCAGCGGAGCGAAACAGCATTCGTGTCTCTGTGAACGGCCAGGCTCGAAATGATGGTTGGCAATACGATGAGGACAGCAACTCTGTCGTGTTTGATGAGGCCCGAGTCCCTCAACCAATGCAAAGAGTTCGAATCGAGTACAACGCACAGTGTTTTCCGCGACGTAACTAAGCAATTTATGGTTAACTGTCGTCGCCTAATACTGGAGTGTTAAATGAACCGCTTTCTGATTTCGTGCGCGCTATTCACGGTTAGCCTCTCGTTACTCACCGCCGGGTGCGGCGAGGACAAGAGATTCCGAAAGACTGAATCAACCGACATCATTACGATGCCGGATCGGCTTCTCGCTTTTGAGCGATTGGCGCGTAACCAAAAGACAGCGTTGCCGATTAATCTTCAGCAGAGTGGCGAAACCGACCTCATCGTGACGTCTGTCTTCATTGAAGGCGCAGAGGACTGTGACCGTACGAAGTATGGTCTTAGTCCGGGTGAGGACCTACCCGGTGATTTGGATCAAGACTGTCAGTTTAGTATCGCAAGCGGTCCCAGAAATGCGGACGGTACGCCACACTACGTGACCTCGGACAATCCTCTCGTTCTTGGTGACAGCGCGTCTAGAACCTACGACGTAATGTATAAGGCGACCAAACCAGAGGCGCCGCAGTCCGCCTTCCTCGTTATCCGTAGCAACGCTCTCGATCGAGAAGAGGTTCGAATTGAACTGACCGTCGAGGCAGCAGAAGCTCAAATCACCGTGAGTCCACTAACCATCGGCTTCCCCGGTGGTACAGGTGGACAAGAGATCCTCAATGTACGTAACTCCGGAACAGGGCCGCTCAGTGTGTCCGATGTTCAGGTCCGTCGTCTGAATCCACCGCCTGTCGATCCAGCCACCGGCACCAATCTGATTGAGTTTCGTATGGTCGAAGGAGAGGTCCCCTCTTTGCCATGGGATCTTGAGCCCGGTGGGTTCATGCTGGTTAAGCTTGAGTATACTCCTCAAGATGCGGGCAACGACAACGCTGAACTAGTCTTCATCAGCAATGATCCAGGAAACCCAGAGTTCTCTGTTTTTATGACATCAGGGGAGCTCTCCAGTGCCCTCCAAGTACAGCCTAACCCTGTCATCTTTCCGCCTCAGATGGATATCGAGGCTGTTCAGTCGAGAATCACCTTTGTAAACAGCGGCCTGGATACCCTCTTCGTCAACGACCTGGTTCTCGAGCAGCCGGGAGAAGACTATTCATTAGGCAACGAGCAGACGAGCTTCCAGCTCGTTGGTGGTCAGTCCCGGCCAGTCACTGTCACTTATCGCCCAATGACTCGTGAAGGCTCCAGCGCTTCTCTCGTCGTGAGAACAGATGCAGACAATGTAGAAGGTGGGCAACTGGTCCTCCCTCTGCTCCCGACGGCGGGTGAAGTCACCGCTATCTCGATAAGCCCCGTCGTTCTCGATTTTGGCGATGTGGCTCTGGGTGCCCAGAACACACAGATAATCGAGCTGAGTAACCCCGGAGGCAGAGCCCTAAACATCTCAGCCATTCGCATGTCGGGTGAGGGTGATCCTCTACCAAGTGATGCTCAATTCACGATCACGAGCGGTGGTGGTGCCGTCACCCTTGCACCGAACGAGACTCATCAAGTATCCGTGCAGTTCGCCCGGGCGGCAGATGATCAGAACCGCCGGATCGGGCAGGTCATCGTAGAGAGTGACGCTGAGACCAGCCCAGACGTGATTAATCTCGTCTCTAACCCACCTCGGCAGTAATCAGACCTTGCCAGGTCGGGCCGAATATCAAGCTCTGCTCGCTAAGGTCGAGTCCTTCACTGATAGAGTAAAAGAAGGGCAAGGGCAGTGGCTCAAGTGTGGAAGTGGCTGTGGGAGTTGTTGTCACTTACGCCGAACGGCCTGGGCCGTAGAGCTTGATGCGATCCGCCAACTTCTGAACACCCTACCCAAGGTTCAGCGAGACACGATTAAAGCCCGGCTTTCTTCACCTGAGGTCGTTAACGGGGACCGGTGTGTCTTCCTCGACAACGACGCTCGCTGCGCCGTCTATGGGGCCCGCCCGCTAATCTGTAGAACACATGGTCCGGCGGTTCGACTCCCTAATGCTGACGTCGTCTGGTGCGAGCTGAACTTTGACGGAATGGAGCCATCCGTCGTAATGGAGACCATTAGTGGAGACTCGATACTCGACATCGAACTACTCAACAGGACGCTCGGCTTGATCAACGAACGCTTTATTTCTGTACGGTCTCTCGTCGCTCGAGACACACTGGACAGCACACTGACGGACGACGTGTAGATACATGCCTCTTATTTACCAAGGCCAAATCAATACGAAGACGATCCGGAGTCTGAACCGAGCGCTAAAGATTGGTAAGTCAACGCTCGACTCAATCTGTAACGTCGGCCGTCTAGACCTCCGCTATGCCTGGCAAACAACGGATAACTGGGAGCCCTGCGACGAGCTGCTGCCCCCAGATTTCGATGGCTATTGGATGGACGTCGCGGCACACGCCGATCCAGAGCTTGTCCTACAGTGCTCAAAATGGATATCGGAGATGAAGGGCGGAAGCATCAGTCTTCTGTCACTAAAGAATGATGCAGAGGCTGAGATATCAATCTCACTCAAAGACGTTGGACCAGAGCGCTATGACGACCAGCGTTTTGAGGCCCGATTCAGCCATCAAACCAAGAGACGAAGGGTGCGTACACAGGCACTGAATCATCCTGGAGTTATGTCAAAAGGCCGTAAGGCGAGCTGCGCTGCGCGAGCCCTCTCTGCATATGAGAGTCTCGACCCGATGATCGATGGGATAAAGCCTGGGCTGGTGCCATGGCTCGAAACCAGCGGTCACGACGTCGACCCCAAATGGCTCCAGGTCACTCCACAAACCGGCAAAAGTTGGTTTCCTGAGATTCACTCGGTCCCCCATGCGAGACCGATTTCAGATCTAGAGCTTAAAGCGCTGGTTATGGAGCAATGCCTCACGGGGCTGTCTTTGGATACAGAGGTAGGAGCAGACGATCTCGCGGAGCATGTTTGGCGCACCTGGACCAGTGGCCTCGACAAACTCGATGTTGTGATCATTCGCTGCATGGGTAAACGGTCAGAGCTCTTGAATCTACTCGATCAACTCGACCTGTATCATTTTCACCCCCATCAGAATGAGCACATGTATGGGGTGAGCACTCTCCACTATGAGACTCCCTTAAGCGAATCTCTCATCGACCAGCTGACGGAAAATCCACGAGTGAATGATGCAGTGGTTGATTGGGATGTCCGCTGGTCCGGACTGGAGTTCAATCTAGATGACCAACCAGCTAACCGGATTGGTCGATCCGACAGTAGCTACCTTATCCGGACAGCCTCCGCAAAGACCGTAGATAGGCTCGTCGTTAGCGTTGAGCTTGACGACCCGAGGGACGCAGCTTTTCGGAGCCTCCGCCGCCAACTGGCGAGCGGC
>CALELH010000519.1 GCA_937902595.1 uncultured Myxococcales bacterium | reverse complement strand
GTGAGCTCTTTAAGATTCTTAAAGCGTGCCAAATGTTTTAGAACTGCATCACTCACATCCGTATCGCCCAGATAAAGCGCTCTCAATTCTTTCATTCTCGACAGATGTTTGAGACCTTCACCCGTTATTTTTGTATCCGTGAGATTAAGTGTCCTGACGGCTGTGAGGCCGCCTAAATGTTTAAGGCCTTCATCGGTGATGCCTGTTGCCCTCAGACTGAGTTGTCTCAGGTTTTTCAGCTGTGCCAGATATTTTAGGTCGTGGTCGGTGATTGGGCCCAGAAAAAATAGACTCAGAGTTCTTAACCCTGTCATTTTACCTAACTGCTCAAGCCCATATTCCGTGAGCCGTTTGGACGGTCGAATAGTTCTTAAATGCTTGAGAGCGGAAAGGTGAATTAAGCTGTCATTGGTTACGGTGCCAGCGCTAAGTTTAAGGACTCTTAATTCGCTGAGCGGTGCCACATGCTTTAGGCCCTCCTCAGTGACTTCGGTCAATTCAAGGTTGAGCGCCTTCAGTGATGTTAAACCGGACAGGTGTTTGAGGCCTTCATCGGTCACCTTGGTTCGTTTTAGGTCAAGTCGTTCTAAAGCTTTCAGCCCAGCGAGAGATTCCATCCCATCATTAGTGATTTGAGTCCGACCGAGATCCAGTTGTTGGAGACCGCTAAGAAGTGCCAGTTGCTTTAGACACGCATCGTTGAATGCCGAACTCGCGACATCGAGTATTTTGAGATTCTTAAGCGTCGCAAGGTCTTTACACCCATTTTCCGTAATCTTGGCTCGCGATAAGCTGAGATTCTGAAGGTTGGTCATAGTTGACAGGTGTGCTGTGCCCTCCTGAGTCAGCCTAGCGTCGCTTAAGACTAATGTTCGCAGCGCCTTAAGTTTTGATAAATACTTTAGGCCTGGACCCTTCACTTTTATTACGTTCACCCAAAGACTTCTGAGTGTCGTTAGGCCCGAAAGATGCGTAAGGCCTTCGTCGGTGATGTTAGACACGAAAAATCTAAGTGCCCTTAGTTTGGTCAACTTTTGGACATGTTTTATGCCCGCATCGGTAATTTTGTTAAAAAAGCTCAGGGTTCGGAGATTCGTAAGCTTGGCAATGTGTTCCAACCCCTTATCTGTAACCATCCCATTCTTCGCCCTGATCGTATAGAGATGTAAGGTCATGAGTCCACGCAACCTAACAAGGTGTTCGAGACCTTTGTCGGTGACTTGGGTTCGACGTATGTCTAGGACTCTGAGAGTGGTTAGGCCCGATATTGTCTTCATCCCAGCGTCGGTAACGTCGGTGTCGTATAGGCTCAGCGCGGTTAGATAACTGAGCTTGGCCAGCGGGATTAAACTACCATCTTTGATCTTACTTTCGTCCAAAGCGAGCGCCTGAATTTGAGGTAATTCGGTCGTTAGCCATTGGACGTGTCGATCCGTGCCTTTACGGAGTGATACTGCGAGATTCTTCTTAGTCTTCAATGCCGATAAAACATCGGGAGAACTGAGTGTCGCAAAAGACGCGATGACGGAAACTGGTTCCAGTGCCTTGATGCTATCTACTCGTTGGCTGCTGACCATTGTATCTAAATCTAGGGCGACTAATTGGCTGCCGACATAGATACGGCCATCGTTCCCTCTTGCCTTGGTCACATCTACACCGCTATCAACGATGCTTACAGATGGAATCACATGTTCAGAAAAGATGTCTTGAGGCCAATGATTGTTTTGTTTCTCCCTAAATTCTCGTGGCCCCCAAAATCGAGTGTTCGATGAAAGTCGTCCTTTAAGGTTGAAGCTACCCCAATTTATGCCAACTGCGGATTGTCCACTGGACTTCGATACGACGGCATTTGCAATGGGCTGACCTGAATCGCATGAAAAGAACAGAAGAACACATATCGGTAGACACCAGCCAAAGAGACGCGTCGTAACAACCATACCGAACCCCCAATTAAGAATGATGTGCTTGGTAGGTAGCATACGGTGAAATCTTGAGGAATATTTAGCCGAAATAGGTGCCAGGATAGGTGTCCGGCACCTGTTTAGGCACTTGTTTAGGTTTTTGCATGTCGCAGGCGTCGCTATGGCATGACCTCGCGCAGCCTCGTTTAAACAGGCGAAGAGCCTATCGTTACTGTCTGACGCATGCGTTCTGAAGTCGACCTGCCGAAACGGGTGCCACACGAATATTGAGACGAAACGGGTGCCGAAACGGGTGCCGAAACGGATGCTTAGCGGCCAATGTCGCACAAGGGGCGTTATGACAACTTGGCTATACTTGCCAAAGGGACTTTGAACTTCCTATCCTCCACCTTGCACCTCTTACGGCTCCTCTGAGGTAATTTGTTGCGCTCGGCGTCACTGTGGCACCTAATTGAGTCGATCTGGGCAATGAGCGAACCGAATAAGAGGAGCAAATGGGACGATTGAAGACAGCGTATAGTGTGGCCACTGGAATTCTGATGATGGCTTTCATCGGAGGTGGCTGCTCCGGGGACACTGAAGCGGGTCAGTTCAGCGTTGATCTATCTGCGGCGATGAAGATCAGTCGATGCTTCGACGTTCCCATCGGCCGCGTCGGTGGGTCTGACCTGCGGAGCAGCGAATACCTAAACCAGGTGGCTTGCGTCGCGTCTGCGCAAACCTGCCTTGATGTCAAACAATGTCTAAGCGCTGCGGGTGATGGGTGTCGGCCCACCTCCGACACAAGCAGCTGCAATGGGACGGTCTTGACCTCCTGCGTACCCCTACCAGGGCACATCGATCACGGCGTCTTGACGCAGACCGACTGCAGCGCCAACCCCGACGGCAACACAATGTGTGGCACCTATGATCGGTGCTTCGATCTCCCGGCGGAAGAACGCGGTTTTCGTGACTGCCCGGTGAGGGAAGTATGTGCCGCGTCCACGTGTATGGCGAGAGACGCCAGGTGTGAAGGCTTCGACCTGGTCACCTGTGATGGGGGCGTGCGCATTCGGAAGAACTGCGGCAACCTTGGCCTGACCTGCGTAAACTCAGACGGCGTCCCCCGCTGCGCCCAACCCGGGTATGAGACCTGTACCGGCAATTTCTGCTCCGGGGGTAAGCTGGTCCTGTGCAGCGTCAATGATTCGCAGTTCAGCGGCCTGCCCGCAGAGGAGATTGACTGTGGAGGCCTCCATCCAGACTTCGCCTGCATCGAGTCGGGAAATGGCTCATATTGTGGGGTATCAGCTCCCAATCGTGTGTGCGAGTCGGGCGAACGCGAATGTATTAACGGACGAACCGTCGGGATATGCGCCCAGGGTGTTTGGGTCACGGGAAGCTGCGGAGGTTTCATGAGCGGACGCTGCGACTACTCCGCAGGTTCACTTCGCTGCGTCGTCGGCGATAGATCTTCAGACGGGGCAGGGAGCATCGGCGGCGCTCAAGCGCTCGAGCCCTGTAGCAGCGGCAGCGACTGTGCGGGAGGCGTGTGTGGCGATTTGTCCCCCGAGATCATGGTCTGCATTGACCCCTGCACAGACGGTATGTGTTCAGCAGGCCTCGCCTGTATCCAAGGATACTGCATACCCGAACAACTCGTGCCCGCCCAAATGGAGTAGCGCGCCCTATAGGCAGAGTTCAACAGGGAGAGGTTTATCTCGGACCTCATGAGCAAGCAGCGTTCCTGCATCCGGCCAGTGGCCAGATTTATCGCTAATTAGGTGCAGCCCAAATTAGGTGCCAGACACATTTGTTGGTTTGCCCAAATCATTTGTTGGTTTAGCGGCCAATGTCGCACAAGGCGCGTTATGACAACTCGGTTGTACTTGTCCGAAGGGCTTTGAAGCTCCTATCTTCGGACCTACCATTCCTCTTCCGCTTGATCTGTTGGCGGCTCTCCGATGGTCCAGATCTCCCGGCCGGTTTTGAGGATCTTCCGCTGGATAGTCGGCAATTCCGTGCCTTCCCCCTCGGCGATAGCTTGCAGCTCTCTCTCGTCCTCGTCTGTACCGTCGCAAAAGGCGATAGGTCGGTCACTATTCGGAACGACAATCTTAACCTTCAAGTCGCCGCGGTCCCACAAGGCCAGGCTCTTACCGTCGTAGCGGTGGATCATAAGGTCTCCAATGACTAGACCCGCTGAGGAGGCGGGCTGTTGCTGCGCATTGTAACAGCCTCTAGTGATGGAACATAAGAGCTTCAACGGCTAGACCCGCTGAGCAGGCAGGTAGTGTGTGCACTGTCCGGCACCCCTGGCGCGATGGCACCAGCCAAGTAGTCTTCGATCCATTAGACTTTATCGCTCACTTGGCGGCTTTAATCCCGCCCCCACGCACCAACCTGGTGCGCTACCATGGTGTCTTTGCCCCGACTGCTCGCTTACGTTCGAAGATTGTCGGCCGCCAAGACGCTCACCTCGCCTCGGCCATGGGTCAGAAAGTGCCAGGCGCCAAAAAGGGACGTGGACGACGCAACCTACTCTGGGCTGAATTGATGAGCCGAGTCTTTGGAATCAACGTGCTCACCTGCCCACAATGCAGCGGTCAATGCCGGGTCATCGCCTGTATCGAAGACCCGGCTGTCATACGTAAAATACTGAGCCATCTGGGGTTGCCGACTCAAGGCGTACATCTAAAGCCTGCTCGTGGGCCACCGGACCGACAATTCCAATTCCTCGAAGCCGTTTAACTAAAGCCATTTCAGATTATCTTCAGCCTACGCCCAACCGCTGTGGGCAGGGGGCCCGTCTCCCTAACTGAGCGGCCAATGTCGCACAAATTCTGTTATGACACCTCGGTTGTACTTGCCCGAAGG
>CALELH010000518.1 GCA_937902595.1 uncultured Myxococcales bacterium | reverse complement strand
GGCGAACTTCGCTACCAAGACAGAGAGAAGAATGATCCCAACGGAGATCAACCACTCTTCAAATGTGTTCCCATAGAAGGTCTTCAGAAAAAACTCTGGCATTTATATCTACCCCCTCTGCTCACCGGACGCCCGAACCGATGATGGGCGCCTCGACCAAGAGCGCTCCCCGTTCAGCGTTGGCAAGGTTAGCCTGCGGAGCAGGATAGGCTGAATGACTCTCAGCCAACAAGCGCTAACCGACGCCCCACTAGGACCTGACCGATATTCGATTGGTACCCAAAACCGGACCGCTTTTCTTCAATATGTAGCGACAAGAGCCTATTCTTAAATCACCTTGGAAACGAATCGATCCCAAACCGAGTCCACCGAATTCAGCGCTCCGAGCTGGGCTCGATGGCTAGATAGTCCACGCCCCCTCTGGATCCTGATGGCCCTCGCCATACTCTTGGGGCTCCCATCTCTCGGACAAGGCATCGCGGCCGACGACCTAATCCACCGCCTCATTCTCCTGGGCATATGGCCATTTCCGACGGAGCCCAACCCAATCATGCACCTGTTTTCATTCATACCCGGGAGCACCCTGGGTACGGATGTGCTGCGAGACCTAGGGTTTCTGAGCTGGACTGCAGACCCTGAGGTCAGCGCGACCTTCTTTCGCCCAGTCAGCGCCGTCACCCACGTGCTCGACTACCAGCTTTGGCCCAACGTGTTCTGGCTCCAGCATCTTCACAGCCTGCTGTGGTATGCGGCGAGCTGTGGTGGGGCCTATCTATGCTTCCGACAATTTGGAGTCGCTCTCCCCCTGGCTGCCTTCGCCGGGCTGATGTTCACGGTGGAGGACGCCCACGGACTGAATGTGGGCTGGCTCGCTAATCGCAACGCATCCGTCTGCCTCGTCTTCGGAGTCGCCTCGATGTGTCTCCATCATCGCTGGCGACAAGAGTCCCGCTGGCCCCTCATCGTCGCGAGCGTCCTATGCTTTATCCTCGCGATGTTCTCTGCCGAGGCGGGTATCGGCGCCTTGGCCTACATCGCGGCCTGGGAGCTCGTCATGGAGGAGAGGTCTTGGCCCCGACGTCTCCTCGGACTCCTGCCCTACGGAGTCGCGCTGCTTGGCTGGCTCATCATCTACAAGCATCTCGGTCATGGTGTTCAGTGGTCCGACATCTATGTCGATCCCGGCACCCAGCCTGGCCGCTTCCTCTTGGCGTGCTTTGAGCGGCTCCCCATGATGATGGCTGCGCAGTGGCTTCAGATCCCAATCGACCTCTCCAACGCCTTAACGCTTCCACAGCGGGTCGCCTTCTCGGGCCTCTGCTGGGTCATCACCGCGCTGATTTTCCGGTGGATTTGGAGCCTAATTAAGGACCGCAAGGAGGCTCGGTTTTGGGCCCTAGGAATGTTCCTGTCTTTCATCCCTCTGTGTGCGGCGTTTCCCATGTCGCGGGTGCTCACCTTTTCAGGGCTAGGGGCCTTCGCGCTCATCGCGATCAAGCTGGGAGACTGGGTCAACGGCATCGCCGAGCCGTCACGGTTCCAGCGTCTCTTGTTTTGGATTCATGTGCCGTGCGCTGCCGCGCTGCTAGTCGCCGCTCCCTTAGCCTGGTTTGGGATGCTCTCCGTCATGATGCCCACTGAGCAACTCCCCCGTGATCTTACCCCTAAGGATACTCTGATAGTCATGCAAAGCCATGAACTCGCCTCGGCGTCATTGAGCCTGAGGCCTCTCATCGATGGACACACCGACGGTCCAATTCCTGTAGCCATCCTCAGCTCGGTCTTCTCTGAAATGAGCGTCACTCGTGTCGCGATGAACGCATTGGAGATTCGCATCGCCGACGGATGGAATCGGCTCCCCGTCGACCGACTCACCCGCAGTATAGATCGGCCATGGAGGCAAGGAGACACCGTGTCGAGGTCTGGGTATCGAGTCCAGGTCATCGAGCTCACCGATGACGGCCGCCCGCGGGTCGCTCGGTTCACCTTCAAGAAGCCATTAGAGGATCCGAAACACCGCTGGTTTACCTTCAAGGGTCTCGATTTCGTTGAATGGAGTCCTCCTCCAATGGGAGAGACCATTCAGCTTTTCCCGATCCATAGTCAGTTCTTCTAGGCTGACTCCACCTGGAGTGCCGCTACTCCGGGCACGACATCCGTGTCTCGATTCGATGATGAAATCAAACGCCTCTCGGAGAACTCCTACAGGAATCACAGCTGTGGCATGATTGGTGCTGAACACGTGAGGACGTCAACTCTAAGGAGTCCATCCATGATGTCTCGAAACCTTAAGATCTCTTCGGCCATAAGGCGCTGGTTTCTCTTCGGCGGCGCGATGCTCTTGAGCGCCTGCTGCTCGAAGTCCGAAACTCGAACAGAGGCCTGCGAAGTGATCGGCGTTCCGCTGGCTAACGCCGAAGGCCCATACGCGGACCTACACCCATCGCTGGGTCAGGTCAGCGGGATTCCCCTGCGTGGCCGACTCGTAGAGGAGGATGGCCCCATCAATTTTGACGCGCAGCGACCCTGGGACACGCTCACTCAGGACGAGATCCCCGAGGCTCATCTAAAGCTTGTGCTCGTCACAGATGAGGTCGACACCTGCATCGTCCTACCCTCTGTGAGAGTCGACGCCGAAGGCTACTCCGACGGGATCGTCGCGCTCGATCAGGTCGAGGTGCCACCCGGAGAACATATGCTCGGCGTGTTCTATGAAGACCAGTTGGTTGGACGAACCCAGGTCCGAATCCTGCCCCCCGAGACCGATCAAATCCTGGTCCGATCCGACGTTGATCAGACTTGGTTGGATACCGATTTTTTTAGTACGAACGCACAGCTGGAGCTGCTCCGTTCGGACGCATCAGAGCGAGACGCGCTCCCAGCGATGTCCAGGGTGTATCAAGCCCTTCGCGTCGGCGCCGATGGAGACGCTGACCGCTCGCTCATCTTCTTGAGTGGGAGCCCCCGTTTCTTCAAGCGTGTCTTAGAGAATAAGCTCGTGCGTGACCAAGTCGAGCACGAAGGTCTAGTGCTGAAACCCTTCAAAGATATCGTACTGGACAACATCTTCGACCTCGACATCCCCGATATCATCCCAGAGCTAAAGGAACAGATCGGTTACAAACTTGAAGCTCTGCTGCGCTTCAGGGTTGAGGTCCCAGCCACTGCGCCAGAGATCCTGATGGGCGATGACACCGAGGCGGATGTCGTCGCCTACACCCTATATCACCGATTCACCTCGGGGACCCTAGACGCAGAGGCCCTCGACGGTGAGCTCGCCAACCTCCAAGTCGCAGAGTCCTGGAGAGAGGCCATCGCCCAAGCGGCGCCGAAGGTCACCGCTCACCTCGAGGGCGCGCCCCGCCAGCAGCTGCG
>CALELH010000517.1 GCA_937902595.1 uncultured Myxococcales bacterium | reverse complement strand
CAAAAAAAAAAGAAATTATACATATGTTAAGATGCATGAATACACAAGATTTGCGTATTCCGTGGCGCCGACTCCATAGGTCAGCGCGTTTGAGGTGCCGCCCATGCATGTATGGGAGTCCGTCGCCTGAATAAAGTCACCCACATTGATGAACTCCTCACGAGCGACCTGGTGACAGATCCCAGGGGACACGGAGTCCACTGCCGAGTAGTCGCGGACCCCTGTGTGCTTTTGAAAAGCTACCTGGAGATCTCTCAGTGTCTGGACCTTGTCCATAAAGGGGACGAATTTCGGGTTGTGTTGCGCATAAAGCAAGTGGTCCTCAAACACGGCGAACCTGTCGGGGTTCGGCAGCGTATAGTCCGGTCCGTATTGCTCGGCCAAGAAAGTGTGAACCTGAGCGGTCGTGAACTCGTGTGAGTAGCCGCCATGTACGCGAGCGATGACTGGGTCATGCGGGGTCACGCAGGTACCTTCGGCTTGCCCGACGAGGTTGCGAGCGACGATCTTCTCGGCCATGGTCATCGGCCGTGGATCCTTGGGTAGGGCAGGGACCTCGAGCTCCCCGGCACCGAGCCGCTCAGCGAAGGAGAACAGGCCGCCGCTCTCTAGGATGAGCCGAGTCACCGGATCGTATCGATCCGTGAATTCAGACAAACCGATGGACTCACCGTCCTGCAGGCGCTCCAACATCTGGTGGTCACCCATGAGCTGACCTAGATTGATGTTGTTCCGCTCATGGATCGGCGCAAAGGACGCAGCGATCACGATCCTGATACCTGACCAGCGCTCACATTGAGGCGCAGTCTCGCGAGACGAGCCTGTGCCTTTTCGTTGACCAGAAACAATGACCTCAAAATTACCGTCACGGAGCGCGTTCGTCTCGAAGACCCGCTTCCCTTGATGCATTAAGCCGGCGTACGCGTTCTTAGCGATCTCGTTAGGATCGTGATCAAAGCACACCCAAGCCGGAGTCATCGCGTCGGTGTTTATGTCATCCAGCAGGTCCTCGACGAGAAGATCCTTCATCTCCAGATTCAGCCCCTCATAGAGCTGCTTCCGAATTAACTCCAGATCCTTGGTGAGAAACAGAACTCGCTTTCCAGGGGTGAGTTGAACCCTCTCTGGTGGCCACGCGGTCAATACATCGTCCCCTCTAGTCTACAGGTCGCCCGCGGTTTTCATGGATTCAACTAAGCGTCGATGTCCTGAAAATCCCCGCAAACGGGGGCGTGTTATACGATTTTTTCAGCCAAAAAGAAAGTATCGGGCCAGGGTACTCTCACGTCGCTGGCTCCATCCAAGAGGGGGATCATCGACGCCCACTGAGAAGAGACCCCTAACGGCGCCATAAAGCTCTCACCTAAAGCGAAGCACGAAACGCGACGATGGTGCTGATTTGGCAAGGTGTCATCCCCTGAGTAAGTCAACATTTGAGGTGGCCCCAACAGGACTCCCCACCGAAAAATCAGATCCAAATTCCGTCTTCAAGATAGGTGGGTAGAATTCTAGTTGCCAAAGAGCCTCCGATTTCTCTATAGTCCGCGCCTATTGTTGAGATTGATATTCAAAATCAATGAGGGTGATATGAAGACAGGCATTTTTTACGCGACGAACACCGGGTACACGGAAGAGGTCGCAGACGAAATCAGCGATACCCTTGGCCCAAACCTGGTAGACACCTGTAAGAATATTGAAGATCTTGAGCTCTCGGATCTACAGGGGTTTGACGTCTTGATTCTGGGCATCGCTACCTGGGATGCGGGTGATCTACCGTACGATTGGGCGCTGTTTCACGACCAATTGCCGGAACATGACTTCACTGGTACGCGAATTGTGCTCTTTGGCTTGGGTGACCAGGTCGGCTATGGAGAGACCTTTCTAGACGCCATGGGCATCATCTATCGAGGCTTTCTCGAGCAAGGGGCGATTGGTAATCTAGGCTTCTGGCCGACCAAGGCGTATGACTTTCAGGCCTCTTTGGCAGCCTATGACGACAAGTTTTGTGGACTCGCCATCGATCAAGACAATGAATCGCATCTCACGACGGAGCGCATCGTGGAGTGGTGCGCGCAGATCAAGCGTGAGTTAGAGGTGGTTCGCTTGTGTTCCGACAATCAGCAGAGCGTGGTCACCGAGTCGGAGCGAGTCGGGGCCTAGTTCGCGCCCTCAGCAGTGATCGACGTGCCAAAGGGAGCCCCAGCCTGGAACGGCGCTCAATTTCGCAGGTCAGCTCCTCCGAGCGGGTCTCCTATTTAAGTGGAGCGTGGCAACGCAGTCCGCTAGTTGATGTTGCAGCAGAAGATTCGGACCTGTTTCTGGCCGCCATGGCCCCCGCAGCTCCATGTCTCGTTGTTGATGGCGATGCTGGTTTGGAAGACGAATGGTTCTCCACTATTATTGCAGCCGCCGCTAATGAGCTTGCGGCCACCTTGGCAGGAACAGTTCACCCAATCGCCTCCCTCACACAGTCGGTACACGCAATTCGTAAACCCTGTGGATCCGTCCGAGCCCCGGTCTCCTCGATCACCTTTGGGCCCTTGCGGACCTTGAGGCCCCTGCGATCCGCTGTTCCCCTGAGGGCCCCGCGAACCAGCCGATCCCGCTGGGCCCTGCGCACCAGCAGGTCCTTGTGCGCCATCAGCCCCGTCATTACCGGCAGGTCCTTGTGCGCCGTCAGCCCCGTCATTACCAGCAGGACCT
>CALELH010000516.1 GCA_937902595.1 uncultured Myxococcales bacterium | reverse complement strand
TCTTCAGCCGAACGAGCATCTCGTCGGCTTCCACGACGACGGTTATCGAAGCCACGCTCCCCGTCTCGACCGCCTCGATACTGCTCGTCACCGCCGCGGCGTCCGTCGCGACTGTCATAATTTCTGCGAGGCTGCTCATCTCGACGGCCTCGATCATCGTAGCGATCCCGTCCACCAGACCGGTCTCCACCAGTTCGGCGTCCACCGTCTCGACCACTGTCCCGACCACCGGATGGTACGAAGCCACCTGCGGCTCCCCCACCACCTGCGCGGCCAAAGTCAGAACCTCGACGCTCATCTCTGCGAGTTCGCACCTGGCGTAACGCCTGATCAAACAGACGCTGAAGGCTCGGTGTCGCCACAAGGCTGTCTAGCTGGGCACGAGAGTCATATTGAAGCGCAGTAGTAAAATCATTGACCGTCGCGCGGGTGTCCTTCTCCTTCACGTGCACCAAGATGCCACGTTGGATATAGACTTGGGCGGCGAGACGCTCTCCTGTCTGTGAGTCGGTCCCAAACCTCTCAATGAGGCGCACCGCCCGGCGCAAAGATGACGCGGCCTGGTCAAGCTCAAGATTATCGTAAGACCGCTGAGCATCATCCAGCAGACGCCGGATTTCTCCCTCCGCTTGGTATGCGTTGCGTTGGGCGTTCACCAACGCAGGCGAAGAAAACGCTACAAAGGAAAATAAAAAGATAAGAGCCGACAGACGCATATTTACTTACTTAATAATGTGGAATTCCACTCGACGATTCGCCGCCCGTCCATCGGATGTTCGGTTATCGTCGATAGGTTGCTCTTCTCCAAGCCCCAAAGCCTCCATGCGTCCCCCGTCAATCCCCTTCTCTATGAGATAACGGCGAACTGCGTGGGCTCGGCGATCTGAAAGTTCCTTGTTGTACTTCTCATTACCGACACTGTCCGTGTGTCCCTCGATACGCACATTGATCTTCTTTCGATCGCGGAGCGCTCTCGCTACTTCATCCAAGAGACTGTAAGACCGAGACAAGATCCGGTCCTCATTCGTCGCGAAGTACACCTTCTGCTTCAACTCAATTCTATCTTCACGAATTATGATGGCCTTGTAGATGTCAGGACATCCGTCCTCATCCGCATCGCCATCATAGTCCTCCGGCTCATCCGGACAACGGTCCACGACATCCAGGATTCGGTCCCGGTCATTATCCGTGTCTGGGCAACCATCTGCGTCCTCGAAGCCGTCTTTGTCTTCAGGCTTATCTGGGCAGCTGTCCACCTCATCCAAGAAGCCATCACCGTCCCTGTCCTTCGTAAGATCAGGGCAACCATCACCATCCTCGATGCCGTCCTTATCTTCTGGCTCGTTAGGACAGCGATCTAAGCTGTCGAGGATGCCATCCCCATCAGTGTCCTGGTCCTCCGGACACCCATCTCCATCTTGATTGCCGTCGAAGTCCTCTGGCTGATCAGGACACTGGTCTCGTGTGTCAATGATTCCATCGCCGTCCCGGTCATCTTCGCATTCGGGTCGACCAGCCATTCCCTGAGCGACCTTTGCGTACCGCTCAGCACGGTTCATGTGGTCGTTCGCGCGAAGGAGAGCGCCTTGGCTGAGCTCAACTCGAGTAAATGCTAACTCCGCTCGAGCTCTGGCTAGCTCTTTGGGAGCACATCGCATAGCAGGTTTTTGTACGGTCTTCAGCTTAGCGATGATGGAGTCGGTCTTAGACTGAAGTACCGCGCCCTTAACGCAGCCCAGCAATCCCGCCATTGGCAACACCGCTAAGAGACATATGATTCGGGTCATAGATCCGAGGGAGCCGCTCATTTCTGCCCCCCCTTGGAGTTGGCTTTCACCTTCGCCTTAGCGCGCTCCGGATCAATGCGTTGATCAGGGTCTCCACCTGCCACAGCCTTAGCCCGTGCCGTCTCAGCAAACTTAATGGCCAGGTTAGATAGATCTACGGCCGCTTGGTAGTCGGAGTATCCCTCCTCCTCCCGAGCCTTCGACAGATAGGCCACAGCGCTGTGGTACTCGTACGGTGCGCCGTCTTTAGCGCCGGCAGTTTCAGCCGATTTAACCGCGGCCTCAGCAACCTTAATCACGCTGTGTGCCGAGATAGGGCCGCAGGCGGTCGACAGAGTGACCACGACGGTCATAACAATTAGTGTTGCAAGAGCACGAAGTGCAGGCGCCATAATCCCACTTTCAACGTCATTTGGCGGGCCTTCGATCTATAACCCGCCGACCACTCATGTCAAGGTTCTGGCCATGGGCATCCGCCTCGACCGAATCGTCGAACAGACTACCCCAAGTTCTCTGCTGAAATCACACTGATTCTGGCCGTAGGAATGACAACCACCAAACGAGGAAGTTCCAGGCAACGCAAAACCGTGCTGAATATCCGGCCTGTCCACGATTCGCCGACATGTTTGGTATAGAGATATTTTTTATGGGGGGGGTAGGACGCGCGGCCCAATTAACCGAGCAGCCGCTCCAGCCCCTCGCGGACATCATCCGCTTCCTTCTCCTGAGCGACAGACAGCTCCTGAACCAGCAGGTCCATCGCCATCTCATAGACTCTGCGCTCACCATAGGAGAGCTGCTTGTCCGATCGAGTCAAGTGAAGATCCCGCAGAACCTGCGCTACATCCTCTAGACTTCCACTCTGGATCTTCTCGACATATCGGCGATAACGCCGATTCCAGTTTGGCTCCTCGATAGCGATCTTTGTCGCTGTCAGGACCGTCATCACATCTTCTATCTCGTCAGCGTTTACGAGCTTCCGAAGCCCAACACGCTCGACATTTGAGACGGGCACGCGAATGGTGTCTTCCGATTCCAAACGACGTAGAACATAGAAACGGCTCTTGGTGCCCGCGATCTCGATGGTCTCGATCCCGAGAATCTCCGTTACCCCCTGAACGGGGTAAACGGCCATGTCACCAATATTGAAGGGCATGGACTCTGTCACTATAGTCACTCCTCGCGGCCAAGAACCCGGTCTCTCGACCTCAATTTTTGAAGGCAGATTGTACGCTGAATCATTCTAATTTCATACAGAATTATTCGGTACGTGTCTTACAGGGAGGGATCAGCGCAAAGCAGATACACCTCAGCCTGCCTCACAGTATAGCTTAAACAAACCAATGACTGCGAGCGGTCTTAGCCTCTAACGTGAGAGGATCTTACTTGCCGCTTCTCAAGGAGAGGAGACGTCCCGTCGACAGGGCCGACAGAGTGCTCTTGAGATCAGCGTCCGCTCGGCCGAGCTTATCGGCGACGATCTGATCCACAAGCGCTTCCTTGTTTGTGTACTTCTCTCGGAGCAACTGCTCTCGCTCCCAAAGGCGGAGCAGCTTGCGGTTGCTGACGCGAAGGAGTCGCTCTTTGAATTCGCCGTCGTTTTCGTTCTCTTGGCGATCGAGCAATGGCACGAGTTTCTCAACTAGCGCCTCTTTGCTTCCGAAGTCGTTCTTGACGGTATGCAGAGGGGTCGACATAACTAACTCTCTATTCATAGACCTGTTGAAAAAGGTGCGGGTTGATATCACAGGGTACCAGTCACAACAAGTATTTCTCGCGTTCTGGCGATCATAGTTGGTTCACGACTCCTCTGCTCATCGCAGCCTTACTGGTTGGATGCGACGGTAGAAATGAGCGTGCGAACCAGAACTCAGGCAGCGATGTGGGCAAGGCTGCTCCAGAGTCCGGTATTAAGAAACCGAGACCTCTGGCGACGGCGGGACCACACAAAGTGGAGGTGGCCGAGTTTGTCTCAGCTGTCTCTGAGGCCCGCGCTCTCAGACACTGGAAGACGGGTAGGCCTGCCGCGATCGCCGCACTCAAGAACCCAAAGTTTCGCCGCAAGCTCCTGATCAGGTCTCTCGAGACGCGTATCGTCAGACGTGAGGTCGAGCGACGCAAGCTGCCCCTCGACTCCGAAGATCTGGATCGTTTGTTACGGCAGGCTATGCTCGGCCTTCCTCCGATGAGTCGGGCGACGGCCGCTCAGATCGCTACGCTGCCCAAAGACCCCGATGAAATCGATGCTCGTCTGGTCGCTCGGTACGGGATCGCCGCGATTCACTTGCGAAGGGTCGCACAAGATCTCAGCGAGCACGGCTCCTTAGCCAGAGATTTGCTCGCCAAGACTCCAGAAGCGAAGATTCGTGGCAGCTGGGAAGACGCACAGACCTGTATTCGAGTCGAAACTTATCGCGTCCCCCGAGTGCCTACGAGTCAAGAGATCGAACGCGCGGTCATTAATCGTCAGCGGGACATCAAGGTCTACTTTGGCGAAAACCAACGCCTGTTCAGTCGGCCGGCCAGAGTCTTCTTGAGACGATTCAGAGCTCTCGTCCCCAAGAGCGCAACCGCCAATGATACCGCCGAGGCACGGGCGAAGGTGGTGCAGGCCCGCCTCCGCGTTGAAGGCGGTGAAGATTTGGAGGCCTTAGTGCGTAAGGAAGGCGCCGAACAGGATCGACGAAGTGGAGGACGCTACACGGCCAAGAAGAGTCAAAAACCAGATCTGTACGATAAAGAGGTAGGGCACATCACCCAGATCGAACGTACGCAATTCGGGTGGGTCTTCTATCAGGTTGAAGGCAGCGCACCAGAGCTCAAACGAGTCCTCAGTGACTCGCGAGTACAGCGAGAAATCGGCGCTGCGCTGCTTCGACGCGATGATCACTTGCCCTCGGCATCAAGGACGACGTCCGAGTTGATAAAGAAGCTCAGAACCGAGCGCTCCAAACCACCCGCAGCGTCATGGCTCAAAGCCAAACGAATCCGGAGCGCCGAAACCAAGAGATTCTGTCGAACAAACCTACAGCGCGTCCCGACCATTGGTCTAGCCCCCGAGTTCGCACGGGCAGTCTTCGGCCTCACCACGGAGAACCCCGTCAGCACTCAACTGACCGTTCGCCAAGACTATGTGGTCGCCCGCCTACTGGAGAGGTCCACTCCAACGGATGCTCAGTGGGACAAAACGAAAGACGCATATACTGAAAGCTGGCGCTCAGCGAAGGGGCCCTTGATCGTCAAAGAGTGGCTGAACGAATATCTGAAGACCGTGACGCTGGGACTGGCTATCGAGCGACTCAACACCATGACCATGGCAGAGCTGACTGGCGACTAGATGAGTGGATCACCCTTTAGATTTGAGGATCTGGAGCACTCGCCTGGCTTGTTTGGCTTCGCCACTCTTAGGATACGCGTCGATGAGCGCTTGGGACACCTGCGCCGCTCGGGCGGCCCCATCAGTCAGACGAACCTCGCCGCTTAGGTCGGGCCTAGCCAGAGACAGATAAACTCGAACGAGCAGGATGCTCGCCTCTCTCCATCTGGCAGGGACATCACGAAATCCCTCATAAAGAATCTCAAGTCGACCCCGAGCGGACACCTCTCGCTCCTGATGCAAGTAGAAGCGAGCGACGTAAAACTCGAAATCGGCGAGCGAGCGCCGACAATCGAAGAGACGATCTTTCGCCTTCGCTACCCGGCTATCCTTGGGGAAGCGTGTAATGTAAGCACGATACGCCCTGACGGCGTCTTTGGTGGCGCCACGATCCTTTTCGTAGGCGGGCGGAAAAAGGAAGAAGTCTCCGGGGCGCTGCTTATCGAAGCTCTCCCCGATCTTCCACATCGCGTAGGGCACCTCTGCATGATTAGGACGCCGGCGAGCGAAGGTCCGATACGCGTCCACTGCCTCAACAAACTTATCTTGGTCGAAGTAGGTGTCCCCTACTCGTAGCTCAGCGAGGGCGGCGTACTGGCTGTAGGGGAACTTATTCTTCAACTGGGTGAAGTGCTTTATGGAGTCAATGTAGTTCGAATCCTCAAGGGCCTCGAGACCTAAAGCATAGAAATGCTTCGCCTGATCTGCGTAAGTGCGCTCAGGCTTCCTCTGGTTACAGGCAGAGAAAACCAAGCAAAAGCAGAAAATATACACCAACCTAAGCATGTGGCGCTCCTAACACTGACTGAGGAAGTGCGCAACTCCGATTGACCTGAAGCGCAGCTTTCCGTAAGTCTTCCTGACACCTCATCAGCGGGACATTGTTTAATGGCGTCTCATATATCATCCCGGATTCACGTCACCATCTTGCTTGCGATCTGTCTAGGCCTGTCCGTTACGACGGCCGAGGCGTTCGACACTCTCGATGGAGACCGGACCAAGTGGTCGAACAATCCAGACTTCTCAATTGGGCAACTCTCGCCGAATATCGCGAATCAGCTTCAGCTCGCGGCGATTCGAGCAGGGTTCTCCGCCTGGGCCCAGGTGCGCGGAAGCTCTCTGGCATTTAATGAGACTGCGAACAACGGTGATATCACCGTCGATTTCCTACAGCGTTGGCCCGCTGAATTTGGGCGCTACGCAGCGGGTATCACCGAGACCAGTCGGCGCGGTGGACGTATCGTTCGAGCGAACATCTCGCTGAATGAACAAAACTTCGAATGGAGCACGACTCCAAACGTTGGTGAGAGTGATGTTCAAGGTGTACTCACCCACGAAGTTGGCCATGCTATCGGTCTGAGTCACAGTTTCCGTCGCGACGCGACGATGTACTGGACCGGTGGTGAGATGGATCTTCGAACCCTGAGCCCCGATGACGAACGAGGAGTTCGTTTCCTCTATGGCGACCCGGAAGGGCAAGGTCAACTTTGCGATGTCTGCCTGAGTCATGATGACTGTGCCCAAGGCGCTTTCTGCCTAGGCCTAGAGGGGAACCGTGCCTTCTGTGGAGCTCCATGCGCTGGGGGATGCCCCGAGAACACTGATTGCTTCGACCTCCAAGGGGGCCAGCAGAGCTGCGTACCGCTAGGCCTAGGGTGTTCGGATGAGGCGCCAGGCCCCTTTGAAGAAGGCGACTACTGCTATGGAACGGCCCAATGCGGGGCGAACATGATGTGTATCCCCCTGATCGACTCGGCTCGCTGCGCTCGAACCTGTCAACCCGGTGGAGCGCCATGCCCTCGCGGCGAGTGCGTCGGAGGCGGCGGCGGTCAGCCAGGCGTCTGCATGACTCCAGGCGACCGGGGCTATGGAGAGGCCTGTGAGAGCAACTTCGACTGTCAGAGCCTCAGCTGCATTCCCATGGATGCAGGAGAGAACATCTGCACCATCGAATGTGATCCTGATCGAAATGACTGCCCGAACGGTCGATGTGTCCGAACCCGGGGTGATGACAACGACGGTATTTGCCTCCCCCCCGGAGATGTCTCGGAGGGCGAACTGTGCGGGTTTCTATCAGACCGCTGCGCGGCCGGTATGGCCTGCATTAGCGAGTCACGACAATCTGTCTGTAGACGGATGTGCGATCCCTTTGGAGACTGCCCTCCCGGACAAGGGTGCTCACCGACAAATGATGACACCTGGGCGTGCTATGCGACCGGACCTACCGCTCTGGGCGAAGCCTGCGACCGTCCGCAGTGTGGTGGCGGCCGAATGTGCGCTCCGACGGGCCCCCGCGAGAGCGGGCTCTGCGCCGAGCTGTGTGATCCGGGCAACCCGAATCACTGTGGACAAGCTCAGTGTATTGATTTTGGCGGCGAGTACGGAGTCTGTCCTCAGGGGGCTGGCCAGTTCGGGACCCCCTGTGAGAGTGCCAACGAATGTCTTCTTGGCGCCTGTGTTTGGACTCCGGATGGCACTCAATGTAGCTCCGGTTGCTCCGGGAACGCAGACTGCCCGATGAACTGGAGTTGTCGAGAGTATGGGAACGGTCGTATGGCCTGCTTCCGCGACAATGCTTCGCCCGCGGGAGGCGGTGGAGGTAGCCCGGGTTCTGGTGGTTCTGGCGGCGGTCAAGGCGGGCCAGCAGGCCAATCTTCCGGAGGAGCCGGAGGCGCCGGCGGCGCCGGTGGTACACCTG
>CALELH010000515.1 GCA_937902595.1 uncultured Myxococcales bacterium | reverse complement strand
TGAGCTATACGGTCAGAACGACTGTGGTCCAGTGGCCGCCGCAGCCTTGTTAGGATATTGGGACGCGAATGGCTACCCCTGCCTGGTCCCCG
Organism: uncultured Myxococcales bacterium; assembly: GCA_937902595.1. GTDB lineage: Bacteria > Myxococcota_A > Bradymonadia > UBA7976 > UBA1532 > UBA1532. The sequence continues at coordinate 16,241 of CALELH010000515.1, read as the reverse complement.
GCTCGCCCTATTATGATGATCTGACGACCGTGACCAACACCTATCAGGAGGAGGGGGATCTCATCACGGTGACGGAGGCGCCGGACCGCATACGTCACCTCGTCAATGACCTCAAAGATGCCACCCATTACCGGCCTCTGTGGGGGACTCCACCAGGGATCCCCATCGGCGACGACATCCTCAGAGTCGCCGCTGAGCGCGGCGCCGGAGAGGGCTGGTCCTATAACGAAGACGAGATCATCTCCCTAGACAACATCAAGGATCATCTTGATGAAGATCGCCCCATGCTCATGTGTATTCGCAGCGCCCTGTTCGGCGGGGGCCAATTTGAGGAGTACATGGGCGATGCCGCCAACGGCACCTTTGGCGACACCTCATGGCACTGGATGACCATGCTCGGATACGAACACTTCGTGCAGGGGGTATGGGGCTTCGGCCGCTGCTGGGATTGGTTCAACACCGATGAGGTGTTTCTCCATTTGAGGGTCACAGCCATCGGCGGCTCGAACCACAACATCGCCTATCACATGGCCATGTTAGATGACCTGTACACGGTGGACATCACCCCCTCATTTCCACCGGAGGACTGCGTCGACATCTACGATGGAGACGGCGACGGGTTCGGGTCTAGCCATCCCGGCGTTGGCATGAGCCCCGGCCAGGACTGCGACGATAAGGACCCTCACACCTATCCGGGCGCGCCTGAACTGTGCGATGGCTACGATAATGACTGTGATGGGACGCCAGATGAGAGCCCCGATACCGATGGCGACGGTCGCAGAGACATCTGCGACAGCGACGACGATGGCGACGGTGTTCGAGACATCGATGACAACTGCCCTGTTCGGGCGAACGCCAGTCAGGCGGACTATAACCGTGATGGTCGTGGCGACGCGTGTCAGTGCAGTCGCATCTCAGCGCGTATGCTGTCTCAACGCATTCGGGCGGGGGTCTGCCCACCGCCGGTTCGGCGCGACACCCCTGCGCGCAACGCGCCACGGTTCGGGCGGTTCTTCAGGTAGGACAACGCTGTGACAGCGACCCAAACATCCCCTCACCTGGTTCGCTGTCACCGCCTCCCAATGCAGATCCTAGTATAGGGGACAGGCGGTGCAGGTTTGCTCTTCCGTGATGATCCCATCACTGCACTCGGGACACGGGAGGCCAACCCGACCCGGCCCGTATAGAGGGCGCTTGAAGTAGCACAGGACTGTGTCGTCTGGCCCCGGCTCTCGTGGGTCTGGATGCACCGAGACGAGCTCCCACCCCTTGAGTCCGTGCACCTCTAATTTGCTGGATTCACCACCACCCAGGTACATCTTTTCAAACTTATATTCCCACTTCATAGGCGCTCCATGCTGGTCGGTTAAAGGGGCAAACAGATGGCTCAGTTTATCCTGACGCTCATTCGCCTCACCAGGGGAGTCTGTTAGGACGTCTCGTCGACACTCGTCCATTAGGTCGTTTAGGGGATCGCGGCCCTTGTGTTAGCGTTATGAATCCCATGGGACACAAGGGAGGACAGTACATTTTGAGGTCCATCTCCCGTTCATGGGGACCAGCGCTTGTCTGGGCTGCGCTCCTCACTCTTGGCTGCATCCAAGACCCTCCCAACGATGAATACGAGGCTGACATGGCCGGCGACACGGTCTGTCAATCTCCCCCATGCTCACCGGAGATACTCGACATGACCGTGGTGGATACGGAACCACCAGATGGCCCTGCACCCGACGTCGACATGGCGGTCGTGAGAGACGCTCAGGTCTTCGACAGCGAAGTCGACGCGACCTCTACACCGTGCGAGCCAGTTCCCATGAATGATGTGGGCGGCGGCTTAGGCAACGCGGCGATCAAATCGAGCCTCTCTGTGGGTGGGCCGGTTTCGGGTGAGGTCTTCATGGCCACGGACCTAGATGGGGACCGTAACCGAGAGGTCGAACTGATTATCGCTCGCGGTGGCCGGCTCGAGGTGATGGACGGCGCTGGTCGCTACTGGTGGCTGAGTGAGGCTCTGGATGTACGCAGTATTCTGGATGTCATCGATCTCGATGGGGACGGTCGACTGGAGGTCGTCGCCACCTCGACGAGAGATGTCCTCGTCTTCGACGGCCTCTCGGGAGAGCTGCGTTGGTCTCTACCCGATGACGTCTTGGGCGACACCCAGATCACCGCGGTCACGACGGTCTTAGTGGGGGACTTCACCGGCGAGGAGATCCCTGATCTCTACATCACTGACAGCGGATGCGGAACGGGAGGCACCGGCCGGGGCGCCGTGTTTACGTTCTCCGGTCCAGAGTTCGGCATCCAGCTGTCGACCATCGAGGGTCCTCGACAAAACGGGCGCTGCACTCGGTGGCACACGCTCTCTGATCTAAATGAAGATGGGCGAAAAGAGATCCTGATCACCGATGGGCTTGGCCTCAGCGCCGTCGACGCGCTGACCGGCGACGTCTACGCCTGTGGCACCGTCGATGACGCGCCCTCCAACGGGCCGCTCCCCATACTCCCCTTCAACGATGGCGGCCTCGGCTGGTTCGCGTTTCTCCCTGATCGAGTGCTCGCCATGCGTCTAACCGCCGACACTGAAGAGGTCTGCGCCGGAGACTTCCTGTTCACAGCCGAGTGGTCTTCGCCGCCCGCCGACGCCGTCTCTGCGCCGGGGAGTAGCATCATTCGTTCGGCTCCGGACGATGTCCCCACCCTGCTCACATCAGAGTGGTCTAGCGCAGAGAATCACTGGTCAGTTGTGTCCTATGCCGGTGGCCAACGCAGGCTCTTGGCCAGGGACGCTCTGCTCAACGCTGTTCATCCTCCAGACGCCAACGGCGCTGTCTCCTTCGTCGCCCACGTCGGCGTGCCTAGAGGTGGACGCTCCGGACCCAGCCCCTGCGCTGTATATGAGCACCGACCAGAGACCGGCGAGACCAACCGAGCGCGAGAGCTTGGCCGCTGCGCAGCCGTACGTACGGTCAGGCCCCCAGCGGATCGAAGCTCAGAGTTTGCGCCGCAGGTCACGGTCTCACGGGGCGTCGGGCCAGAGGGGCTCTACGTACTCAGCACGGACCGCCAAGGCGTTGAGCACCCCAACCCAGTACAGTTAATGATCGGTCGAGATCGAGGGCTGAGGCCCATAGAACTCCCGACCCCTGTAGGCGCCGCAGTGGCCACCTGTCCGGGTGAGGAGAGCTGCACACTGGCGAACCAAGACGTCTTGCTCGCCTATGCGACGACCAGCGGCTGGATCGGGTTCATCGACAGCCGCTTAGCCCTGGTCAATGAGATCCCCATCTCGGGTGGATCACCGACGGTGAAGCGGCCCGCTGGGATCGCGACGGCCCGCGCCGTGCTCATCGCAGACCAGGAGCACCTCGCCGTATTGAATCGAGTGGGCACCATCGCGCTCTTCGATCCAGAGGCAGACACCGAGACGCCGCTCTGGACCCTAGATTTGGGGCGACCATCCCGGGGGTCTCCCATCCTTGAGGTCGCCGTAGGGCCAGTGGGCGATGACCTCCTATTGGTGCGTGATGTTCGCTTAGATCAATCGGGTATCAGCGTCATCGACGCAGCCTCGGGCGAGGTGATGTGGACCCATAATCAGCCCATCGACTCCATGGACACCATGCGGGTGACGGGGTTCGCTCGTACGCCCGAAGGTTGGGCTGACACCGTCCTGCGCTACGACCGGATCAAGCACCAAGACCAGCGGTCTGACGACGCGCGCTGTCCCGCTGACATCGAGATCGGCGATCTCTTGAACCGCGATCCAGAGTGTCCTGACACCCCGCTCTCGCCGCTCGTCGTCACCGCTCTTGACCCCCTCGATGGTACATGTCGTTGGCGCGCAGTGGTACGTCCGACCAACCCCTGCACAGGTCCAGGTAACCAGTCCATGACCATAATCGACGGAGTAGGGAACGAAGCTCCGCGAGTCTTCATCACCGAGAGCAGCGGCGTGCGCGCCTTCTCAGTCAGCGATGGCAGGCAGCTCGCCCACGTCGACTTAGGCACCATCAATGGCAACGCTGGGCGAGGTGGAGGATGGATTCGTCGAACAGAGGGCGCTCCGCCGTGGATTCGAGTCGCCGGAAACGGCCCACCTGAGGCCTATAACGACGCGCTGGAGTTGATTTGGCGAGCCACTGGTCCAGAGGGCCTCCGCAGCCAATCGTGGATTCGTCGCGACGGCCTCGTCGTGGGCGACGCCATCTGGATCACTCCGGGCACAGGATGGCCCATCTATCGGTACGCATTAGGAGACGGCCAGCTGAGAGGTTTGGTCGCACTCCAAGACGGCGCCGCCCTGGATGACGCCGAACCCTCGGCGAATTACGCTGACGTGTTGAGTATGGTGCCCATCGACGACGTAGACGGAGACGGAGGCCAAGGCGTCTTGGTCTCGACCAATGAAGGTAGGATCTATGGTCTGAGGGCAGACGGTCGCCTCGCCTGGTCTCGCCAACACGAGACAAACACCGGCACGCCAGTGCTCCTGAACGGAGGCGGCGAGTCCAATGAGTTGGCCGTGCCCATTGGCAATGGACAGATTCAGATCTGGCGCGCCGAGCCCCCAGCGAGCCCTCCCCTAGTCTGGGATGTGCCCTGCCCCGCGCCCCTTGGATGTGACCCCGACGCAGACATCGACGCCAGCGACGAGCTCAATTGGCTCTGCGCTCAATGGATCCCCATCCGAGGCGTTGATGGATACGAATATCGGGTCATCGGAACGGGAGGCGCGCCCATGACGGCGTGGCGCACGGCGAACGAATCATCGCAGGTAGAGGGCGTCGTCTTCGGACAGCAGCCGGGGCCACGGTATAGATTTCAGATACGCAGCTTCATCCTTCGGGACGGTGTTCGAGTCTACTCGAACCCCACCAGCAGCGATGGGGTGATCCTCAACAACGCCCAAGCTCCAGCCGTCGAGGTGCGCGTCGAGCCAAGGCAACTAGAGGCCGCGGTGGGTGAGACGATGATCCGGGTCATCGCCGATGATGACGATCGCATCACTGGTTGGCGTCTGGACGTCGTCGAAGCGGAGAGCGGAGAGCACATACGTAATCTAGCTCGAGAAGCTGTCATCGCCCTCAATCTGGATGAGGTCGTCGCCTGGTACGGCCTTGATCGCCTTGGACTCCCTGCCATGCCTGGTCGCTACTTGGTGGAGGCGAGCGTCGTCGATCGCTCAGGCAACGTGGGCGTCGCGGCCGCGGACCTCATCATCTGTGATGGACCCTGCCCATAACTCTCTAGAGACGCTGAGCCACCACCGTGATGCCAGCCGGCTCTTCACCGAGATGCTCGATCCGTAAGCCAGCGGCGGCGCAGTACTCCCGGATCTCCTCTGGAGTGTGTCGATGACAGTTCAAGGGTCGGTACCAATCGAAGTTGATGTGATGCATCTCATCGAAGGTCAACTCTGGCCGATAGAACAGCTTCGCGATGTTCCAATAAAAGAAGCGCTGCAGCGGCAGGCTCCCCTTCTTGATCCCAAGGAGTGGGATGTCTTCGGGTACGTCTATATCTACGTTGAGCTCGCCTAGGGCCTGCCCGAGCTTGGTGAGCGGCTTCAAGGCCTCCCAGGCTTCGGCGTCGCTCATCCCCTCTATACCCGCGCGGACGTGGTCATCGACGAACTCCCGAATGTCCGCTTTCTTACCGTAGACGTAGAAGAGGAAGCGGCCTCCGGGCTTGAGGTGCCGCGCTAGGCGCCCGATAGCGTCGCCGGTGTCGTCGGTGTGGTGGAGCACCCCTTCAGAGAAGATGAGGTCAACGCTGGACTCAGGGAGCGGGAGATTCATGAGATCGGCCTGCAGGAAGTCTCCAGGCGCTCCAAAGTCGGCGAAGCGCTGCCGCGCGACATCTGCCGCCTCGGAGATGTCGACGCCCAGATAGTCATGATCAGAGAGGTGCTCTCGAAAGAAGAGCAGGCCTGAGTTCCCAGCGCCACACCCTGCATCAACGATGATCTTGCGCTCTCCCTCCAGCCAGGCGCTGAGACGGGCCGGGTCACCGCTACAATAGCGCTCAAAGAGCCAGTCACGAGTCATATCCTGGACAGCGTCTGCCTCGTAGGTGTCTCGTTTAGCCCATTTAAACCCAAACGCGTCCCTCGTCTGCTCCTGATCCGCTGAGACTGCGTCCCCTGATCCCAACTGCTGATCGATCCCTAGCCGTGTGAGCGCAGACATTGTCCCTCCTCTATCGACCTCATTGGGGGGCCGACGCTGACGCAGAATAGGGAGTTCCCCCCCTCACCGGCAAGAGATGTGTACTCTACTTCTTGAAGCCGATAGAGAGCGGGTGTATCGAAGAGGCATGGCCAAGGTGTTCGTCAGAAAAGAATCGTGAGCTGACCCATGCAGAGACTCTATGGAGCGGCGCTCAGCCTGCTCTTGATCGGGCTGAGCATCTGGCCAGCGTGCAGAACGCCTTCGACGGACTCCTTCCCGTTCTCCAATTATCCCATGTTCGCTCGTAAGAAGGGCCACCCTCTCGTCCATCGGATCGTGGGCATAACAGCGAAGGGCGAGCGCCTGCGCGTACCGCCCGAGATGATCGCCAACGACGAGGTCATGCAGGCCTATCGTACGGTCCGGGCCGCCGTCAAGAAGGGCAAGAAGGGCACAGCCCTGCTGTGTAGCGACACGGCGAAGCGAATCTCGGAGACCGGGTCCATGAAGAGCGTCATTCGCCTGGAGGTGCGGAGTGACCGCTACGACGCTGTGCGCTACTTCACCCATGATCCTGTCCCCATCAGGAGCCGCATTCATTCCGTATGCAAGGTGACCCGATGACGGAGCGCATCATAGATCGACTCTGGTTCGCGCCTGCGCCGGCAGAACGCCTCGCCGCCGTCCGGGTCTTCGTGGGCGCGTTCACCCTGCTTTTCCTCATCGTGCGCAGCGTAAACCTCGCGAGCTACGGACGACTACCCGCCCATCGCTTTGACCCAGTGGGCGTCGCGACGATCCTAGACAGCGCGCTGCCCAACGCGGTGGTCGTCGGCCTGGTCATCGCGACCATCCTCACGGCGATCCCCTTCATGCTCGGCTGGAAGTTCAAGATCTTTGGCCCGCTCTTCGCGCTCTTGCTGCTATGGACCGTCACCTACCGTCAATGCTGGGGCATGATCTTTCACACCGAGAACGTCATGGTCCTCCACGTGATGATCCTGGCCATGACCGCGTCTACGGACGCCTACGCCCTAGACGAGAAGGCGCGGGACGATGGACCTCACCTCCGCTATGGTTGGCCCCTTAAGCTGATGGCCACTCTGGTCGTCATCAGCTACGTGGTCGCAGGCATCGCTAAACTCAAGGTGACAGGCTGGGAGTGGATGGACGGGGAGGTGCTCCGTGTTCAGATCGCCTACGATAACGTACGCAAGATCGAGCTCAACGCCATCCACGCGCCCCTGGGCGCCTGGCTCGTTCAGTTTGGCTGGCTCTTCCCCATCCTGGGCTTCGCCTCCCTGATCTTGGAGTTGGGAGCGCCCATGGCCCTCTTGGGCCGACGTCTCGCTTGGATCTGGGCCGTCGCCGTCTGGGGTTTCCACCTGGGCGTGCTCCTCTTGATGGCCATCTTCTTCGCTTATCCCCTGAGCTTCTGCGCCTTCGCGCCCCTGTTTAAGGCAGAGCACGCCTACGAAGCGGTCCGGTCGAGATGGGCGCAGTGGCGCGCTTAAAGTGAGTCCAGCTCAGCGCGTAAGGCGGCCGCCTCATCTCGGAGCTTTCGAGCCCCGCGGTGATTCAACCACCAGATCCCCGCGAAGACGAGGACGATCAGAGAGACGACCACGGACCAAACGATCATGGGTCGACCGTCCGTAGGCATGCGGCCAACCATCAGCACGATCATCCCCACGGACAAGGGTCCCAGGTACCATAGAGGGACCGAGGCGAGCAGCCTGGCCTGAGCGTCCAGAGCGCGAGCGTGCGCCTCCACATAGGTTCGCGTATCGCTGGTGGGGTCGATCTCCACGCTGAGCCGTCCCTTGAGGTAGAGGTAGAGCGCTACCCCGATGGCCGCCGCGACCACGAGCCAATTACCCATCAGCTCGGCGGTGGTCGATGCGTTGATGGCGTCACGGCCAAAGAGAACGATGACGATGGCGGAGGCGACCCACTCCAGGGCGTTGCGCCGTCGCACGGTCCGCTCGAAATCCGCCGCTCGACTCTCGATAACCTCGGGGTCAATGGCGGGGCGCTCCTCTTCGGGCGGTGTCTGCCAGAGGGCCTTTAAGTCAAGATCGTTCATCTGTTCATCATCTTCGTCAGCTCGCCCTTGATGCGGTGAACTCGAGTCGAGACGTTGGCCTGACTGAGTCCGGTAATCTCACCGATCTCACCCTGGGAGACGTCCTCCAGAAAGAGCAGGATGATCTGTCGGTCAAGGGGTCGTAGTTCATTAATGCAGGTCCGTAAGCGGGCGCGAGCGTCAGCCTGGGCGACCGCCTCATCGGGGCTCGGAGCCGAAGAGACCTGTCGCTCCGCACGCCGCTCATCGGCGCTCGTCTTGGGAGTACGGACGGCTCGATGAATGTGGCGGCTCGCCACGTTGTGCGCCACCCGATACATCCAGGTACGTAGAGACGCGTCTCCCCGATATCGCGGGAGGGCCCGCCACAGATTGAGCAAGATCTCCTGCTCAAGATCATGACGGGCCGCCTCATCACGCTCATACCCACCACACAACCTACGTAGGGCCGCGCCATGGTGGTCGAGCAGCTCTTGAAAGAGCGCTTTGTGTCGGGTGTCATCCATCTCGTTGGAGTATGGCTCACGTCGCGGCTTTGCGCATCATTCATGCGGTCTCAGCGATCAGCTCTTGAGCCCGGGCCACCCGCTTCATCTCACCGGGCATGATGCACAGAAGGATCGCGCCATAGATGATCACCTGGCTGGCGCCGCCTGCGTCGGCTCCCAGGAGCAGCATCCCCAGGCCAAGGAGCGCCCAGATCCCAAGGTTGAGCTCACCGGCCGCGCGCAGCACTTCGGCGTCCGTCCCGCGAAAGATGCCATAGGACTTAAACGCGGCGTAGATCATGACCGGCGCCAGAATGACCGCTCCGAGATATCCAAATACGCTGGTCTCGGCGATCAGCGGCATGGCGCCGATCAGAATGGCCCCGATAGCGACCGCTGGACCAGCCCACCCATGCTCCCGCCGGTAGCCCTTGATGAAGTCCTCTCGGTTTAGGTTTACCTTCTTCATGTGTCTCTCCTCTCGGTTAAGGTTCAAGGAGGTAGTGTCGAGCGCCTCAGACTTCTCACAAAGAAAACACAAAAAAGAACAACGAGCCCCACAAGTACCTGATTACAAAGAAGTTAAACCCTTAAAAAAGAATCCTCAAAGATCGTTTAGAGCGGTCATTATCCAAGAAAATGACGATAGGGCTGGCCAAAGACGCCAACCGGCACTACAATCTGCCGACCGGTAGATAATGGCCCCGATTAGAGACAGAGGTTTGTTCTGTGCGTGCCCAGCAGATCACAACTCAGCCCCCAGCGCCAACGTCGGTCGTGACGCAGAACTTCGCTGCGCCTGAGGGCTGGTTAACAGCCATAAGGTGGGTCGGGCTGACCGCATTCTTTGGCTACCTGACCGTGGCCGCATACGCCCTGTGGCGCGCCATCGACGGCGGTGTCGCCCTCGCGGTCTTGGGTGTCGGCCTCCTGGTCGGCTACGCCTTGGCCGATCTGATCTCCGGGATCGTACACTGGGGGTCGGACACCTTCGGGCGACGCACTCACCCCATCTTAGGGCCTCTCCTCGTGCGCCCCTTCCGGGACCATCACGTAGACGCGACGGCCATCACTCGCGAGTCGATCCTGGAGCTACACGGCACCAACTGCTTCTTCTCAGCGCCGCTGCTGGCGACCGCAGTCCATCTCGTTCGACCCGAGGCCGGCGCCTATGGCGGGCTGCTCCTCAGCGGCGCGCTCGTCGCGATGGCGCTGGGCGTCTTGGCGGCCGGTCAGATCCATCGCTGGGTCCATCAAGCGCGACCCCCGGCGCTCATCGCGCCCCTCCAGCGCCTTGGGCTCGTCATCTCAGCGCGGGATCATGAGATCCACCACGGCGGCGAGCACACGAGTCACTACTGCATCGTCAGCGGTTGGTGGAATGAGCCGCTCAAGCGGATGGGCACCTTCGCCCGTCTAGAGGGCATGCTGGCGAGGCGTTGCGGCATCCCGACCACTCGCCACGAAGACTGAATCGTGTTCGTGGGTACACGATGTCATCACCTCAGCGCGAGATGCGTCCAAATAAAGTCTGCCCTGGCGCCGTGCCGACTCTAGTGATTTCAAGCGCAGGCTTCGCGACGATCTAAGGTCTCAAGATCACTGATTACCTAAGGCTGGACAGATTATCTGGCTACCCGGTAGCTTAGATCTGTGGGTATGAAGATCAAGACGAGGAGGCTGCAATTGAAGTGTTCGCTCACGAACCACAGCCTCCTGTTTTTAGTCCTGATCGTGGTCGGGCTCTATGGCTGTACTTTCGAAGTTCCAGAGACCCCGACGATCCCATCACAGATGGCGTCCGACTTAGACGCGAACACAGACACGAACGCAGACACGAGCACAGACAGTGATGACCTAGATCTCGGCCATCCAAGACGCGACGCCTCCGATATGAACGAGTTCAGCGGCGACGCAAGGCCAATGCACGATGGGCCCATGATAGAACAGCAGATGTCGGACACCGGCGACGCTGATTGCGGTCCAGGCTGCGAAGAGTGCAATGGTGCGGATGATGACGGTGATGGCCTGATCGATGAAGGCGCTGCGCCTATGGACAGTCCTCCCTGCGAGGTCATCGATGGGCTCGGGCCATGTGCGGCGGGTCACCTAATCTGCTCTGAGGGCGCGATTGTCTGCACCCCTCTGCAAACGCCAGAGAACGAGCGCTGCGACCAAGAGGATAATGACTGCGACGGGCTCACAGACGAAGGTGTCCAGAACGACTGCGGCGAATGCGCGCCTCCCCCTCCTGAGATCTGTAATGACGCCGACGATGACTGCGATGGGCTGATGGATGAGGGGGTTCGAAATCCGTGCGGTGGATGCGGCGATGTTCCAGAGGAGGTCTGTGACGGCGTAGACAATGACTGCAACGGAACCATCGACGACGATTGCCCCTGCATAAACGGACAAGAAGAGCCATGTGGATCAGATGTCGGCGTCTGCTCCGCCGGCACCCGCACATGTCTCGCCATCTTCGGGCGCTCCATGTGGGGCGACTGCGAGGGTAACACCGGACCAGAAGGTGAGGAGTCCTGTGATGGGCGTGACAATGACTGTGACGGCACGACCGATGAGGACCTGACGAGGGAGTGTGGATCGGCGGTTGGCGCATGCGTGACCGGAATTCAACGCTGCGTCGGAGGTGAACTTACGGCGTGCCTGGGTGAGCGGACTCCAGAAGATGAGATCTGCGATGGCCTCGATAACGACTGCGACGGTACCACGGATGAAGGCATCGCGCCGACGGACACCCAGTGTGGCGTGGGCCTCTGCCAGCGAAGCGGACAACGCCGCTGCATGGAGGGAGCGCTCGTTGATGACTGCCAAGCGGGGACCCCAGTGGGCGAGGGCTGCGATAATGAAGACAATGACTGCGATGGTGAGATCGACGAAGCGCTGACGCGCGCCTGTGGCTCTGCCGTCGGTGAATGTGAGGAGGGCGCGGAGACCTGCGCCCAAGGCGCTTGGGGTGAATGCCAAGGTGGGGTCACACCAGGTCCGCCAGAAGGGAGCGGCAACTTGGCCTCGTGCAATGGACGAGACGACGACTGCGACGGTCGCGTCGATGAAGATTTCCCTGGGATTCGAAACTGCGACAGTGAGGCGATCTGCGTAAATGGATCCATCGAGTTTTGCCGCGGAGATCGGGGCGAAGGCAGAGAGAAATAGGGGGAGGGACCAGCGCTTCCCGTCGATGGAGGCCAGCACATCCCGCCCGCGGACCCTCCGTTCAGCTAAGCAGCTCCGTTTATCGCTCGGTCGTCCAACCTCCGCTTAGTTCGAGGCCGCTCCAGAGCGTGACCCACGCCGAGATGTCTCATCAGTCATCACGAGTTGAGAGCCCCAGGTGAGATGGATCCAGGGCTGTGACCTCGCGACGAGTGACCTCGGCGCTCTCTCCCAGATCCCACCAGCAGAGCTGAGAGATGCTGCGAGGATCGCGATGTTTCACCGCTGAACGACCTCTTATTTGGACTCTGTCCCTGGATTATAGGACTGTTCCAGAGTCGTGGTCGCTTTGACCCAAGAGATGAGCTGGAGTTCAGGTGACTAAACAGTCACGACAACGCAGGAGAGTCCCACCATCGGGTGCCCATTGGCTGCTCGGGCTCGGTTGCGCACTCCTCTGCCTAATCGGGTGCCAAAAAGATCGGGAGACCAGCGCAGCGGACCCACCTCCAAGCGCGACGAAAACCGCGCAACTCAAGCCACTAAGGGTGTCGTCGGCCCCGCCGGTACAGCCGGTGATGATTCCCAGAGCAATTCAGAGCACGTGCGGTGGCTGCCACATCGCCCCTCAACCTGGGCGATTCACCGATCGGACCTGGCGGGCCGCGATCCCCTTCATGTACTGGCTTTTCCAGCGTTTCTACCCACAACCAGAGGGCGCTCTGTCACAGGACGAGGTCCTCGACTTCTATACTAAGAACGCCGCCAAACGCCTCACGCCACCGACCCTCTTTCCGAGAGGTGGTCCGGACGCGCCTGACTTCAACTTGGCTCCATTGCTTCCCGAGCGGTCCCCGACGCTCATCGCGTCCATCGAACATCTAAAGACTCCTCAGCCTAATGAACTCCTGCTCATCGTCGACATGCTGTCCGGCCACATCGAAGAGATCAATCTGCGGAGACCTAAACAGCCTCCCGCCCTCATCGCCAAGGCCACCCACCCCACCCGCGCGATTCCCTACGATCTCGATGGGGATGGTCAGCGAGACTATCTCGTGCTTGAGCTCAGCACCTTCGGCGCGAAGGACATCGACCGTGGACAGGCTCTGGCGCTGCTGAATCGACAGGGCGAGCTGAGGAGGCATCCGCTGCTCAAGGGGGCGGGTAGAGTGGCCGACGCCGCGATCGGTGATGTCGATGGCGACCAGAGACCCGACATCGTCGTCGCGGACTTCGGATGGCAAAAGACAGGTGGGCTCCGGATGTTGACGAAGAGAAAATTCGTCAATGGATCACTGTCTTTCACTGAGAAGCGCTTAGATAAAATGGCCGGCCACATCGCGGTGGTCTTGGCGGATATGGACCAGGACGGAGATCTAGACATTGTCGATGGACTCGCCCAGCACCATGAGCGGATCGATCTCTGGACCAATAACGGAAGCGGACAATTTTCGCGACGAACCATCTTTACGGCCAAGACACCCATGTGGGGGCTGATTGGTCTTCGGGTTGTCGATATAGACGGCGATGGAGACCAAGATGTGATCCACTTTAATGGGGACACATTGGACGCGCCTAAGGTCGCTCGGTTCCAGGGCGTTCACCGCCTTGAGAATCTAGGGAATGGCAAATTCGAATCACGACAGCTAGTCGAGTTGCCGGGCGCCCACAGCGTCGACACGGCCGACTTCGACGGCGACGGGCGCCTCGACATCGTGGCGGCCGCGAACCTCCCTCTAGGGATTCATGAGACCCTCTGGTCATCGGACTCGACACCGGACTCCGCCGTTGACTTCGAGTCAGTCCTGCTGCTCCACCAAAGGCCTGACGGAGGATTCGACACCCAATCTCTACTGCGGAATGAGACCTGCTTCTCAGCGGTCAGCGCCGTTGACGGCGACGGGGATGGAGACCTCGACATCATCCTCGGTCCCTTCGGCGTAGGCTGGTCGCTCCTTGGCCACGGCAAGGAGAAGCGAGGCGAGACGCACCTGAGGCGCTGTGATCGCGACCAGCTTTACTGGCTCAAGAACATGGGAGCGGATGGGTCTAAGGCGGCGGAGGTGGGCCAAAGGGTCAAGGGCGCGCCGAATGAGGCCCGACGTCTTGAGGCGCTGAGGTTGGTGACTCGAAACGACCCAAGCGACGTCGGCTACCAGATCAGCCTGAGCGACGCTCTGATCAAAGCGGGCCGATTCACTGAGGCTAACCAGACGATGAAGGCCGCCGTTACGCACAACCCTGCTGAGGCCGTGAGCCTCTTCGAGAGCTCGTGCCAAGGGGGCAAGCTAGATGCGTGTACCAACTTGGGGGTCCTTTACTTTGATGGAGAGGTGCTGAAGAAGGACCCCAACCGCGCGGCCGCGCTCTATGATCGCGCCTGTCGCGGCGGCGAGGAGAACGCCTGCGCAAACCTGGCTCTGATGTATGGGAGCGGAGTCGGAGTTCCCAGAGACGAAGAGACCGCCATCAAGCTGCTCAAGACCGCCTGCGACAAGAAACATTTGGGGGCCTGCGCCAAGCTCGGTGAGTTCTACGCCATGGGCACTGGAGTCCCCAAGAACGTCATTCGAGCGCGCGATTTGCTCCAACGAGCCTGCGCGGGGGGCGTTCAGTCCGCCTGCCCACTTGTGGACCAACTTAAAGGCGGCGGTCTCTCGGGAGGTCAGGTCAGTGGGAGTCCGAGCCGTCTCGAAGGCGCCTGCCGCTCAGGCCACATCCCAAGCTGCAGCGCGCTGGGTCAAAGATATGCGACAGGCAGTGGGGTCCCACGGGACATGACCAAGGCGGTACAGTACGCAGAGCTCGCTTGCCAAGGAGGTCACGCGGAGTCCTGTGGAAACGCCGGCGGCGCCTACTTTGGTGGAACGGGGGTGCCCAGAGATCTTAAACGAGCGCGCGCCCTGCTCTCCAAGGCTTGCCAGGGAGGGACCCAACGCGCGTGCGAGTTCCTTAAGCGCCTGCCCGCCGGCCGGCCCTAAAGAGTGTTCGACCGCTCCAACTGATGGAGCCTCCCTCGCTGCTGAGTGATTCGTAGCGCCCTGAGACCTCCTCAGGATGAACCAAGGCGAACGTTCTCCCCTCAGCGGAACCCTCCATCATTCCCAAAACCGCATTGTAGCTCCAGCTCCAAACAGTTTACGGGACTATTGACCTCGACGCTCAGCGCGTTGAGCTGTTGCTGTAGGGCAGCCAACAGCTGCTCCGTCGTCGTCTGACGGTCCTGGAGCGCGACGATGTCGTCTCGGAGCTGGGCGTTCTCGGCGAGCATCTCGTTCCGGTCGGCGGGCTGATCAAGATCACAGATGACCTGCGACCCATCAGCGTTCGCGCGGCACCATTGATTAGCCGTTAGGTCACCGACCTCTGGATCGCCCTCAGCCTCACAAATCACCTGACCGTCCGCGTTGACCCCGCGGATCTTCTCATTGGCTCCACACTCCTGACCGCTCGTGACGAAGTCTGTCCCGTCATAGATGTTTTGGGTGTCGATATCAGCGACACAGACGACCTCACCGAGCGCGTTGACTCCAAGCACCTTTTGCTCGGCGCCGCACTGCTGTCCGCTCGTCGCGAAGTTGGAGCCGTCGTATACATTCTGAGTGTTGATGTCTGAATCACAGATGACCTCACCATTGGCGTTCACGCCACGCACCTTGAGGCCCTCTCCACATTCCTGCCCACTCAGCGCGAAGTTCTCTCCGTTGTAGACCGATGGCGTGTCCTGGTCGTCGACGCAGATCACGTCACCGTCGCCGTTTACACCTTGAACCAGCTGCCCCGCCGGACACGCTTGATCACTCGTCGCGAAGTTGGAGCCGTCGTAGACGTTCTGAGTGTCGATGTCCTCAACGCAGATCATCTGACCGTTCGCGTTGACTCCTCGGACCTTCAGACCATCGCCACACTCTTGACCGCTCAACGCGAAGTCGGAACCATCATAGATAGACGGCGTGTCTCGGTCGTCTACGCAGATCACCTGGCCGAGAGCGTTGACCCCCTGAACGAGCTGGCCGCCCTGGCAGGTCTGACTGCTCGTAGCGAAGTTTCGACCGTCGTATACATTCTGGGTGTCGATATCCGCGACGCAGATCACCTGTCCATGTCGATTCACTCCGAGGACTTTTTGGCCCGCCTCACAAGACTGATTGCTCGTGGCGAAGTTCGAACCATCGTAGGTGTTCTGAGTGTTGAGATCGGCGACACAGATCACTTGGCCATTGCGGTTGACGCCGAGGACCTTCTGACCCGCTTCACAAGACTGATCGCTGGTCGCAAAGTCGGTCCCGTCATAGACGTTCTGTGAGTTGAGATCGTCGA
>CALELH010000514.1 GCA_937902595.1 uncultured Myxococcales bacterium | reverse complement strand
GGCTCTGGCTCTGGCTCCGGCTCCGGCTCCGGCTCCGGCTCTGGCTCCGGCTCCGGCTCTGGCTCCGGCTCTGGCTCCGGCTCCGACTCTGAATCCGGCGGATTGGCTGAATCCACGCCTTGGTCGACGCTTAGGGTCCCTGTATGCCTGCCTGAGTCATTACTTGGGACTTGGGGAGATCCGGCATCGCGGGTGCTGGAGAAATCGCCGCACTGCTCACCCAAACAGGAAATTGGGCCCTTAGTCGCCTCGTAATCACCGACGCACCCGAGCAGCCCGAGGCAAGAGGCGAAGATGAGCGTTATCGCGAGGCCAGAGATTGAAGTTTGCATAAGATTCATGGCGTTGGGTCCCTTTCCGTTCGTCAGGCTGGTGTATCGAGCTTTTTGAAACGTGGGATCGAGATCTTGGGAACTTACCGGTGGGTTTTATTGCTGACAGCTCCAGCGGAGCCCCCATCTTCAGAGCGGATGAAGACCCCATGAAGGAGGACCTTTAATCACCCAGAGACACGACTTAATGGTGGCTCATGCACCTTGATTGACAAGGGAATGGGCGCGACCAAGGCAGCCACATCTGCCCGTCGATCAAAGCCACGAACCTGACAGACATGTCTCACCGATGGTCGACAGTGAGACACAGGCGTCCCGAAAACCGGTCATATGGAGCATCGCTGGGGCACAATTTGAGCCTGAGCGACCACGGTATGTCTCTTGCAAAATGGATCATTCATCTACGTAGGTAATGGCGGATAGCATTGTGAAAATTACCCCTCACCTGGCCATGATCTTAAGCTGTTCTTTGGGTCCAATGCTCAGCGGCTGCCTGGAGGCGACCAACGGAGAGTTGGTGGGCGCTCCATCCTTCGAAGGCGGCGGGTCGTTCCTCCCTCCGGCTCAAATCGACTCCATGGTGCATGCTCCCCTAGATTACGGTCACGAAGACGCGTCTATGGAGGCGCTTGAGTTCCAGGACGTGCAGACTTTGGAAGGAACGAATGACTCAAATCTAGGGTCTCTAGATGCAGATTTAGAGGACGTCGTCGACGGATCGCCGATCCATCGAGACATGGACGTAGCTCCTGACCTGGGCTCTCCTGAACAAAGGGATGGATCACCACCATGGACGGCGCCGAGAGACCCAGGGTTGATTCACTGTGATGGAGCAGCAGATATGAGGACGGCGTGTCGATGGATCGCTGATTGTTTAGCGAGTCAGTCGTGCCCAACGGCATCGTCGAGAGATCAGCACGAGGGATTTGAGCGGTTCTGTCTTGGACGCTTCAGAGCAACTGAAGTGAACATCTTGTGCTCGGGGGTAATCTGCCAAGATCTAGCCCGAGTGACCCCATACTGCCAAAGAATACCATGATGAGTAGTACATCCTCAGAGATGTCTCAGAGAGGCGAGAGACCATCGAGTTCTCATATCTCAGTGAGGTAAATGGCTCAAGAAAGAAGATGTCTAGGCTTGGACACTCAGCTCATCTGACAGCCGGTCATGGCGCTACCGGCAGACACCCACGACCCACTCGCAATAGAGGTCAAGGTTGGGAGCGCAGGACACCTCAGCCACGCCCTCATCGCAGAGGACCTCCGGTCGAGGGCCGCAGTCTTCCGGGGAGCACTCAGGCACGCCCCCTACATTTTCATCTTGTACATCGGGACACTGATAGTCGCTCCACTCGCAGACACCATCTTCGTTCAGCTCACAGACAGGGTCCCCATTCTCTTCAGCGCCAGGGTGTTGGCACTGAGGCAGAGCGAGAGGGCCACAGTCCTCGGGCTGGCACTCAGTGGGAGGCTGCTCCGCATAACCGGTCTCGACTATCTCAAGTACTCCATCTCTGTCGTCAGATTGAGGGGACTCTTCGCCCCTTGGTCCCTCGGGTCCAGAAGGGCCCGGCTCAGATTTCAGGCCGTCGATAGATGTGGGGTCATCGAGGCCCTTGATCGGGTGATCTACGAGATCTTCCTCAAGGCACGCTGTGGTCATCAATAGTGTGGCGATGATGAATACAATTCTCATATTCGTTTCCTCTTCTTCCATCGAAAAGCGACCCGACCTCGTCTCGTCCGGTCTCTAACCCGGAATCCATAAACCCTGCCCAACACCCATCTAAAATACTGTAATCACAAGACTTTACGACTCCAACCCGGTGCCATGGTTCAGCTGTATTCTTAAGGCGAGCCCCCTCTCCTCTTCAGGCGGTGCTCCTGCGTAATGACTACATAGACGTTGAGCTTGACAGGCCTTACAAAGAGGCGCGTGTTTGTGCGCTTGCCTCCGGTGGGTGACATGATGAATAACTGAGGAGTTATGCGATGGCCTGCTCGCTGCGCCCAGGGTCAATGGCTCACAGAAGGCGAGATCATCACCAGATGCTCTCCATTGGGTGTCTGCATGGTTGAAGTGTTATCGGACGATGGTAACCTGGATCACATCGCGGATTTTTTTCGTAGTAGATGACCCCGATGGAGCGCACATGAGCATCGAGAACACGATTGAGACCAAGGTAATTGAGAAATTTTCGCCAGCTCGACTGCGTATCGATAACGACTCAAAGCGACACGCTGGCCCTGCAACCGAAAGCCACTTTCGACTCGTCATCGTCGCCGATGCTTTTGAAGGACAGAGCTTGGTCAATCGCCAACGATCAGTATACGCCTGTCTCGCTGATGAGATGGCAGGACCTGTCCATGCGCTGCAGATGAAGTGCATGACGCCTTCGGAATATGATGCCGCTGATGGTGAGGTTACCCTCAAAGCGCCGCCCTGCGGTGGGGGTCATCGACCCTAATCAGCGACCAAGAGTTGCCCCATCAATCGGACAGTCAGCCTCGACTCTAAGGGATCATAGAACTTGAGGCCTGTAAGTCACGACGTCTATTGTTGTTTCGGGCGATCGCTGCCAGAGTATTCATGCTTATCGTAGTGGTTTCGAATGTCCTCTTCTGGGGCGACGATTCGACTTCATATAATTTGGGGGCGTCTGATGGCACGCGCTCCCCATGGGGGATTTATGAACACACCGTTTTCTATTTGGATCACGCTCATTGTTTGCTGCGGTCTCAGCCTCTGGGGATGTGGCGATGAGGGCGGCAGCGGCGGTGGAAGTGGTGGAAGCGCCGGCACTGGAAGCTCAGGAACCAGCGGCGGAGGTGCCTCCTGCGCCTCGGTCTGCGGTGTCCTCTCCGCCTGCCCAGCGGCGCTCGTAGATGCCGCCTCTTGTCCGACCATATGCGAACAAACCATGTCCGCGTCGTGTCGAGACTGCATCGCGGACAGCAACTCCTGTGGCGCAGAATGTATGGCCGCCTGTAGCGCACCGGGCGGCGGAGGTATGAACAACGGCGGTGGCGGCGCCGGGATGAACAACGGCGGTGGTGGCGCCGGGATGAACAATGGCGGCGGTAATCAATCGGGCGGCGGGATTGGACAGGGATGTACGTTCAATAGCGACTGTGCCAGTGAGATCTGCATCGGCGGAGGTCTACAGGACGGGTACTGTTCGCAGACCTGTACAGATTTCACGGACTGCCCTGAGTTCTGGGATTGCGATAATAACCCCGGCGGCGCTGGCCAGGCCTGCCTCAACAACGGCTAGACACCCCGAGCACCTGAAGCGACCTCGGGCATTCAAGTCGGACACAAGGACCGGGGACCCTCGGGCGGACCTCCCGAGGGTCCTTCGCTTGGACAGCGCTGAGCTGCTGCCTGGTTGAACCTGCTCAGGCCACAGGCTCTACGGCCCCATGACTCTCTTGGCTCACGTCCAAAGTTCGGTAGAATTCGTCCCTCTGGTCGCGATGGGAGGTTTTCACTGCGGGCGATGAGTGGATATAGTTCCCTATGCCCTTCGTACTGATCTTCCTAATCATCATCGCCCTTATCTTCGGGCCAGGCCTCTGGGTACGGCGAGTCCTGCGCAGATACAGCGAACCGGGAGACCGATACCCTATGACGGGTGGTCAGCTCGCGCGGCGCTTGCTCGATGAAAGCGATCTGCAGCAGGTCGAGGTCGAGCTGACAGAAGATGGTGACCACTACGACCCGACAACCAAGACCGTCCGCCTCACGGCTGACCACCTGAACTCAAGCTCACTGACGGCGATCACCGTCGCCGCCCATGAGGTTGGTCATGCGATTCAAGACAAGCACGCGTACAGACCATTTCGGCTCCGAGGTCTACTCGTTCGCCTAACGGCGCCCATCGAACGTCTCGGTGCGCTTGTCCTTATGCTCGCGCCGGTCATCGGCGTGGTGACCCGAGTGCCGCGAGTGGGGGCGCTG
The DNA here is from genome assembly GCA_937902595.1 of uncultured Myxococcales bacterium. Lineage (GTDB taxonomy): Bacteria > Myxococcota_A > Bradymonadia > UBA7976 > UBA1532 > UBA1532. The sequence continues at coordinate 2,616 of CALELH010000514.1, read as the reverse complement.
ATGTTCGTCGCGGGTTTTCTCACCTTAGCGACATCAACCGTGATCCATCTGATCACCCTACCCACGGAGTTTGACGCAAGCTTTGGCCGGGCCCTTCCAATCCTCGAAGACAAAGACATCCTCAAGGAATACGATCGACCGCACGCCCGGCGAATACTGACCGCCGCCGCCCTGACCTATGTTTCAGCGTCCTTGATGAGTCTACTCAATATCGCTCGTTGGCTGGCGATCGTCCGCCGGTAAAGACTACTCGAGAGTCTCTCGAAGCGGCACCACCGCCAAGGTTAGCTTCGCTTATAGACCTGCTTCTTCTTAGCGATAACAGACTGTAGCTTTGCCCAATTTTCAGCGGTGCCCTCATCTGTCTTGGGCTCCCGGGGCAAGGGCTCTAGATCGGCATCCGAGAGGTCCTCTTCCCTCATCCGAGCGTCGGTAAATCTCGCGTCTCTCAGATCCGCACCCTGAAAATCGGCGCGCCTCAAATCTGCTCCGCTCAACTGCGCGCCGCTCAACCGGCTCCCGTAAAAATCGACCCCTCGCAGGTCAAGATGACGTAGACCTGTGTCCTTAAGGACCGCGGCGAGTTCATTGGGGCCCTTAGGCCAGGGCGCGATGGACTGCATCTGCTTATTCGATGAGCGCACTCGGTGAGCGAGGATCCGTGAGAGGTTTTGGTAAATCTTCAGGGACAGTCCCTGCGGAGCCGTCTCAAGAAAGCTCCGCTCGAACTCGAGCGCGGTGACCATGCCCTCAGCGACCACTCGCGCAGAGCGAGGCGCGTTATCGATCAAGGCCATCTCACCGACGGTAGATCCCGCATGCAGGGTCGCCAACACCTCCTGTTGATCGCCACGCTCAGTGGTGACCTGCATCGCGCCGGAGAGTATGACGAAGAGAGAAGAGGGTGGGGATCCGGCGCAGATTAACACCTGGCCCGCCTCGAGTCGTCTCGGCCGACTTTGTTTCAGCAGATAAGAGATCTCAACCTGCGTGAGGCCGCTGAAGAGGCGTACTCGCTCGATCAACCGACTCAGTTTTTGCCGTACTTCCACGTGTACTCCTCGACCCGGAGGATAGGAAGTTCAGTCGTCCTTTTGCAAGGGGTGATCTACAGAACAGTGCTGCGTCTTGATCTACGATGTTCTGGACACGTCGAAGAGCGGTTCTGGATCGGATTTAACGTTCCATTATTGAGCGAACAGCTCTCGAATATCAGCCTCATTGGGAGAATCAGAGACGAGAACTTCAACGCTGCATTGAGGTCGATCAGGCCGCAATAAATGGTCAGCTTCATGCATAAGACCACAGGGCCGTTCGATGACCATCGTCCGTCGTATCTAGCGACTGGACACCGTAAGCAAAACAGTGGTCCAGCCTGTAAGATTTCAGACGCTCGACGTCAGGTGTAGTGATTAAGAAAAGTAGTAAAAAGTTCCTCTAACTCCCGCTGAACATCACCTCGACCATGATGCTCTTTGGATTAGGGCTCGCCCGGAGACACGCCGTCTATATGCCCTCTCTGAGACATTGATAATGAGCATCAATGACCCCACATCCTATGAGCCACTCACCGATATCGCGCCCAGCCGAGCGTCTCTCCTGCTCACGGACATCGTCGACAGTACCTGGCTTACGGAGTGCCTGGGTGATGAACGGATGGCTCACATCTGGCACGCCCACGACCGGATGGCGAGGGATCTACTCCCCCTCTATGAAGGCCGCGAGATCGATAAGACCGACGGTATGCTCTTGCTCTTCCAGGATCCTCATCAAGCCATTGAGTATGCGGTCGCCTATCACCGAGGACTCAAGGTCCTGAGCGAGCGAGAGCGGATCTCATTTCTAGCGAGGGCCGGGCTCCACGTAGACGTCATCCAGCTGCGAGAGAACTCCGCTGATGACGTCGCTCGAGGTGCAAAACCACTGGAGGTAGAGGGCTTAGCTAAATCACTAGTCGCGCGTGTCATGTCCCTCGGTCGAGGTGGCCAGACGCTCGCCTCAGGCAACGCTGTGGACGTCCTCGATAGGCTCCCCTCTACGCTTAAGACTCACGCTCACGGACACTTCCGGTTAAAGGGCATCTATGACCCTGTCCCTGTGTATGAGGTTGGCGTTCCGAACGAGAGTCCCTTCGCACCCCCTATAGACGCCCCTAAGGCTTATCAGGTCGTCCAACGGAATGAATCGTGGGTCCCGGTCACCGATGTGCCCAATAATTTGCCTTCAGAGCGCAATAAATTTCAAGGGCGTGACGCGGAGCTTCGCGAGTTGTCACAACGAATTCAGCGTGGACAGCGGCTCATCACGTTGCTGGGCCCCGGCGGCACAGGTAAGAGTCGGCTGTCTCTCGAGCTGGCGAGAAGATGGCGCGGTGATTGGCCTGGCGGCACGTGGCTGTGCGAGCTCGAAGATATCTCGACGAAGGCTGAGCTTATCGCTCAGATCGCGAGCACCGCTCAGATCGCCCTTGAGGGAGACGACCCGGTAGGATGGCTCGGCTTCGTGCTTACCCAACGCCAACCAACCCTCTTCGTCATCGACAATTTTGAACAGCTCGTAGGGCACGCCGATGTCATCGGTCGTCTGGTAAAACTTGCGCCCAATACAATGTGGCTC
>CALELH010000513.1 GCA_937902595.1 uncultured Myxococcales bacterium | reverse complement strand
CCGTCAACATCGTAGTCTCCATAGACGGTGATCTTCTCTCCCGCGTCGACAGCGTCCACTACGCGCTCAGCGGCTAAACGAATGTCCGCGAGCAGAGAGGGGTCAGGCATATCGGCCAAGCTAGCCCTTAAGAACGAAGATACATCGTCTTGCTGGGACAGGCCTCGGAGGGTGAGCAGGCGGGCTACGAGCGGCTCGAGATTGAGCGTCCCGGCGAGCCGGCTGACGCGCTCGTCATCAACCGGTCGAAGTCGCCAAGGACGGCTCATCGTGCTCCTGAAGTGCGGATTGGGTTAACCTCGAGCCTCAGCTCGAGCGATCGCCTTCTCTGCGGCGAGTTGATCCTCTGCTCGGGTCTTCAGGTAATTGTCCATACCGACCACAGCAGGGCTCGCGATGTAGATTGACGAGTACGTACCGATGACCACACCGATAAGCATAGCCAGAGCGAAGTTCTCGATAATACCGCCACCAAAAAGGTAGATGGACAGGACGGCCAAGAAGGTCGTCACCGACGTCAACACGGTACGTGAGAGACAATCGCTCACGCTGATGTTGATGCTGTCCTCGATCGTGTCGCCGAGACCGAGCCTGAGCGATTCACGAATACGGTCATACACAACGATGGTGTCGTTGAGCGAATACCCCACAATCGCCAAGAGCGCCGCGATAATTGGAAGGTTAAACTCGAGCCCAAAGAGGCTGAAAATCCCGATCGTGATGCTGACATCGTGGATCAAGGCGAGCACTGCGCCTGGACTGTATCGAAGGTCGAAGCGGAAGCTGATGTATAGAAGGATACCCAGCAACGCGTAGATGACAGAGAGTACACCCTGGTTACGCATCTGCTTACCCACAGCGGACCCGACGGACTCAAGTCGATCGATACCATTGAAGGTGTCACCGTACTTGGCCTTCATCGCCGCGATGATCCGGTCGCGAACGCCCGGAATTCGGAGAAGATATACAGGGTTTGCGGCGATCGTCTGCTTACCGATGGATCCGTCACCGACCCCACCAGTCTTAAGCACGGCCATCAGCTCTTCGTCCGTCTTAGGCTCCTTGAAGCGAACACGAATCTCTTCGCCCGACTCATCGGAGTCGTCATAGAGAACAGGTTCACCAAACTTGGCGATCACGGCTGCCTTGATCGAGCTCTTAGTCTTCTCGGTCAGTAGGCTCTGAGTACGGCTTCGGATGAAGTAGCGTCCCTCATCCACGAGCCCGTAGGTGACCACCTCTGGTAATTCGAGCCCGGTCTTACTGACCGACTCCCTAAGCTCACCGACGTCCATATTCTTCTTGAAGGATAAGAGGGCCTCGGTACCGCCCGCGAAGTCGATCCCAAAGTTGAGTCCCTTCGTCGCGACGAGTCCCCAGGAGATGAGAACGAGTACAACACTCGTCGACACCAGAGGCTTTGCAATACTGAGAAAATTGTACCGAGTTCCCGGCTTAAAAAATTCCATCGTCGCGCTCCTATATACTCATCCGTGACTGCTCGCCTTCGCCGTCATAGACGCGGTCGAAGATGAGTCGAGTCACGACAAGCGCCGTATACATCGAACAGAGGATGCCGATTCCCAGGGTCACGGCGAAGCCACGAATGGGGCCCGACCCGAATTGGTAGAGTACGATCGCCGCGATGCCCGTGGTGATGTTCGCATCAAAGATGGCCGTAAAAGCCTTCTCATACCCAGCATCGATAGCCGCTCTGACCGACTTACCTAAACGTAGCTCCTCACGAATACGCTCAAATATCAGCACGTTGGCGTCCACCGCCATACCCACCGTCAAGACGATACCCGCGATCCCCGGCAGCGTTAGAGTCGCCCCAAAAGCTGTCAGTCCCGCCAAGACGAAGACCACGTTGAGGAAGAGCGCTACATCTGCGACCAGCCCAGCGAACTTGTAGTAGATGCCCATGAATATGATGACGAGAACGAAGCCGATAATCATCGACATCTTTCCCGCTTGAACCGAGTCGGCGCCGAGGGTCGGGCCAACCTGGCTGTCGTACTGCTTTCGCAGCGGAGCCTGAAGAGCACCACTCTTGAGGACGGCGACCAACGCGTTCGCCTCCTTTAAAGCTTGATTGCCAGCTGAGCCGAGTTCGATGCGAACCCGGCCGCCAGGGATAGGCTCCTTGATGCGAGGCGCGCTGTAGACAACCTCGTCGATCATGATGGCCATAAGCTCCTTGGTGTGCTCCTTGGTCATCTCATAGAACTTGTCGGCATCGACCTGAGCGAAGCGCATATAGGCCTCTGGACGATTGAACTGGTCGTACCCTACGCTCGCGTCTTCGACGTTTTCACCGCTCATGCCCGCTTTACGGAACATGTAATAGAGGCTGTAGGCCTTGACCACGGTCGCCTTCGAGAGGTCAACCTCATCAGCCTTCTGCTTACGCAGTAGCTTCTCCTGCTCAGCGCTCAGGGTATTGATCGGGTCGAGCTGACTTTCGCTTGGATTAACGAAGATCTGCTCAAAACCGATGACGTGGTCCCTATCGACCAGATCCTTGGCCATGTGCTCCAACAGCTCACGGCTCGTGCTCCGAGCCCAGTTAACGCCCGTCGCGACCTTATGTGTCTTGAGTGACTCATCTAGGCCTTCGGGCCAAGCCGCCGCATCAGGCTCCGCGTCAGCGAGCTTCTTGTAGAACTCCTCACGCTGCTCGGTGCGGTCGACGATCCGGAAGTGGAGCTGACCCGTCTGAGCGAGCTTGTCTTTCGCCGCAGCGAAGTCCTCTTCCTTGATACCAGGCAACTGGATCACGAGCTCGCTATCGCCGCGCTTAGAGATCGTGCTCTCAGCGACGCCAAAGGCGTTGATACGACGCTCGATGGTCTCGATCGCCTGGTCGACAGCGCTCGTGCGAAACAGGTCGATGGCGGTGTCCGTCATCACTAGGGTCGCCGTAGCTCCATCAACAACGCTGACCTGGTAGTCAGGTAGGAATCGGGCCATAAAGTCCGTATCCATCTTGTCGGAATCCGACGAGTTGGCGAACTTCACATCGATGCTCGTTATCTCGTCGATGGTCTCACCCTTGCGCGTGAACGCCTGAGCCGTAACCTTCCGCTCTTTCAGAAGGTTGGACTCGATGTTCCCGGCGGTCTGGGTAGCCTTGCGACGCAACGCCTCCTCAACGTCGACCTTGTACTGCAGGTGGATACCACCCTGGAGGTCAAGTCCGAGGACCATCTTCTTGGAGAAGATCTTTGTATACCACTCAGGAAGCGTTGTACTGGCTTCCTTGGTGCCGACGTTCAAATAGGTCGGGATGAGCATCATGATGCTCACGACCACCAGAGACACGACGACGAGCGCCCGCAATCGGTTGCTCTTATCCATCGCTTAATTGTCCTTTCCGGCCTCACCTGGAGTGCCGTACATATTCACTTGCGAACGAATGACTCGAACTCGCGTCTTATCCGCGATCTCGATAGTTAGTACCTCATCCTCAAGAGCGAAGATTGTCCCAATGACACCTCCGCCCGTGACGACGCTGTCTCCCTTCTTCAAGAGGCCGAGCATCTTACGATGCGCCTCCTGACGCTTCTTCTGTGGGCGAATGAGAAGAAAATAGAAGATGGCGAACATCAGGATCAGCGGAAGCAAGCTACCAAACATACTTGGCTCTTGCTGAGCTGTCCCTTGCTCTACTGCGAGGAGGAGTAATTCGTTCAAGTTTCAACCATCCATTATTTAGTGCGTTTAACTGGTCCCCCACCCTCATCTACGCAGAGCTATGCCAATGCGATCAGAGGTGAGAGCCGGCAGGAATTAGCAGATCGAATCGGGTGAATCAAGACCGGCCTTCCACGAATTGTAGAACCGCTCGAATTCATTGGCTCGAAGTGCGCTCCGAATGTCCCTCATCAAGCCGATATAAACCTTAAGATTATGAATAGAGAGGAGCCGCTGTGCGAGCAGCTCATTCGCCCGCAAAAGGTGCCGCAGATAGCCGCGGCTATACCTCTTGCAGGTGTAGCAATCACATTCGGAGTCGATGGGATTCGGGTCTGCCTTAAATCTCGCGTTGCGAATGTTCATCTTCCTTCGACCCCGATCCACGAAGAGTCCGCCTTTACGCGCGTTCCGGGTGGGCATGACGCAGTCGAACATGTCCACGCCCCGCGCGACGCCCTCCAGAAGGTCGACAGGCCTCCCTACGCCCATAAGGTACCTCGGGGTGTCCTTAGGGAGCTGTGGCGCCGTGTGCTCGAGGGTGTCGTACATCTCTGGGATGGACTCACCCACGCTGAGGCCGCCGATAGCGAAGCCATCAAAGGGGTGCGCGCAGAGCTCCTCAACGTGGCGAGTACGAAGATCCTTCTCTGTCCCACCTTGGATAATCGCGAAGACGGCTCGATCCTCTCGCGTCCGCGCATCCAAGCACCGGAGCGCCCAACGAGTCGTACGGGCCATCGCGTCCTCGACCTCTGCCCGGGGCGCGGTCGTCGCCGGCAGGTGGTCGAGACACATCATAATGTCGCTCCCGATGGCCTCTTGAATCTCGATGGCGTGTTCAGGGGTAAGATTAAGTAAGCCGCCGTCCAGGTGATTTTGGAACCGAACGCCCTCCTCGCTGATCTTGCGAAACTTAGACAAGGACAAGACCTGAAAGCCGCCGCTGTCCGTCAAGATTGAGCGTCGCCAATTATACATCTTGTGCATACCACCCAGGTCGCGGACAACGTCAATGCCTGGTCACACAGCGAGGTGGTAGGTGTTGCCTAAGATGATCTGTGCCCCAAGGTCCTCAAGCTCATCGCCGCTCAAGGATTTCACGACAGCCTGAGTGCCAACCGGCAT
>CALELH010000512.1 GCA_937902595.1 uncultured Myxococcales bacterium | reverse complement strand
CCCAACCACCAGCCTCATTTTGCTGACAGCTAAACCCGTCGATACAAAGCGGCTCACCATTGCGGCAGTCCCCGGACGAACCAGAGCCACCGCCGCCACAGCCAGGCAGCCCAAATAGGCTCAAACTTACGAATGAGATCATGATGAAAAAGCGCCGCATAGTGTCCTCCCGGTCTTCACATTTGGCTGAGCCTAACAACGCGTCGAGTTCCGAACAAGAATGGTCGCATCTGAAAAATGTAGTCGTGACTCAATGGTTGACTTGTTTAAGTCACATTCGCACAGACATTCATGGACCTCTTGAAGTCGACGGGTCCGATCAATACCATGCGATTCTATAGCGAGCCGAACAGCGCCCGCGGGGAGGACACGAACGATGAAGAGCCTAAAGTTGATCGGATTGTTTGCGGCGGTGGCGTTAACGCTCACCGGCTGTGGGGGAGCCTCTAGTGGTAGCGCTGAAGGCAGCGGCGGAGCAGCAGGTGAAGCCATGGGCGCCGGCGGCGCCGGCGGCGCTGGAGCAGAAGGCGGAGCTGGGGGCTCAGGCGGAGCCATGATGGGCGGCACCGGAGGTAACCAGGTCGCTGCTGACTGCGCGTTCGATGAAGCCGAAGTTGGAAAAGGACCTGGTAAGCAAATCCAGGACTTCCCGCTTGAGGTGTGGGATGGCTCTCGTTTCGACTTCCATTCAAACTGTGGCGGGGGCACCAAGGCGATCTGGGTGTTCCTGAGCACGGGGTGGTGTGGTGCATGCGAGAGCTATGCGCGCACAGCACAGGAATTCTACGCGCAATTCCGTGATCAAGGTCTAGAGATCGTATGGATCGTTGGTGAAGACCCCAACAGGATGCCGCCTTCACGTGCGTACATGGAGCAGTACAAAGAGGCGAAGATGGCCGACTTCACGATCATCCGTGACAATAACTTCTATCAGACAAAGCGCTTCATCGACCCGAACGCGGCTGGAAACATCCTGCCCCGTCAGTATGTTCTCGACGCGAGTAACATGTTGATGGTCTACGCAGGTGGCCGACCCTTCGAGCGAGGCGAATGTGAGATGAAGAGATTGCTGGGCGTTGAGGGTGGCGAGAACTGCGAGGCGATCGAGTAACCTCCGGCTTAAGCCCCGCGGCGGACTCTCACGGCCACCAAAATCAAGAGCACCCACCAGCCCTGAAACCCGGACTGCCCGTAAGGAGAGCACCCTCCGGTATTACGTGCTCGGCCCTTTCCAGTCGCCTCCACCGAGCCACCATCTCTCCCGTCGTAGAGTTCGGAATCCATCCCCGCGTCTAGGACCTCATCTGGAGGTATGCCCCCCATATCTACGGCCGGCTCAAGGTCTCCTCCATCTGGTTCAGGCAGCCCTGCGTCAGGCGGTAGGGGCACGTCAATTGGAGTCAATCTTAGATCGTCGACGGCCAACTTAACCCGGGACGCGTTAGCTTCCCCCGTATTGTCATCTAAGCGAACCGTATAGGTTGCGCCAGTCTCAAAGTTGAACGTACCCAGCTCTCGCCAACCGTCCCCCGCGCTCTGATCGATGCGCTGATCCGTCTGACCATCTGCATGCTGGATTGCGTAACTCGCCTGGCGACTCATTGCCCAATCAGCTGCCGTGTACGCCTCCACTTGATAACGACCAGTCTGCTCAAAGCGGAGAGACCAACTCGCGTAATTGGCGGCCTCAGCGTTATCGGTCGTGTGAGTCCAATAAAGGTGCCCGTCGTACCCTTCGCTCTCTTCCCTCCAGAACTCGAGGGGTCCTCCGAGGGTAAAGCAGGGGCTCTCTTCGGAGATGATGCTACCGGTGGCGGGAACGTCGCTACAGACTGGGCAATCCTCGGGACAGGTTTCTCCTGTCTCGTTCCGACTGCACACTCCATCGCCACATTCCGCTGTTCCTCCGGCCAGGAGTTCCAGGTCCTCAAGGGATCCGTTGAAGAGATTTCGGTCCAGATCACCCCTGATCCCAGCCAACATTCCGGTCGCGGTGTACTGGTGAAACGCCCAATCCGACCATTGCCTGGGGACATCGGGACACCGAACGCCCCAGTGTGCGATCCAAAGCGGGTTTTCGGATAGGTTGAGCACCTGCGCATTGGCGCTCCAGAAAGACGGCCCAGTGTACACGATCGGGCGCACGCCCAGGGCGTCCTCAATCCGACGAACCCACTCCTGAACGTCTCTCCGTAAGATCAAGTTACTGTAACCATTGAGGTCCTCTACATCGATGACCGGCGGCAGCACCCCCGGCTCCAGAGGCCCCATGTTCTCAAGGACAATATTGACCTGCTCTTCGACGCTCTGTCCCGGTCTAAAGTATTGATAGACACCGCGGATGAGTCCAACACGTCGCGCTTCCGCCCAATTGCGATGGAACTGCTCATCGAAGGTCCCCGTGCCGTCACTGACGCGGATAAAGGCGAAGCGAACATTCGTAGCGGCTACCGCGTCCCAATCGATGCGACCCTGCCATTTCGAGACATCGATGCCCTCCACGGTTGGTCCCTCTGAACACACCCGCAGAGCGTTTTCTACCTGACCAAAGGTCTCAGGATCACCAGCCGACGCAACCTCGTCGCCACCGAATTGCCCACAGCCCGTCAGAGCGATCACCACCAGACATCGAAGTATGTGCGTCATTCAGGTCACCGCGCTCAAAAAAGGGAGGCGTATGTGACCATAGCGATCCGCCCACACGCAAGCATCGCGACGCCACCGCTCAAATAATGCCCCCCCTGATTTGGCTCCAAAGTGACTACATCGGGTATGCTGGCCGGGTAGTTAGTTTTTCGGAGCGCCAATCATGCGATCACCTCTCATAGCCTTAGCCGCCCTATCCATGTGCCTACTTGGGTGCGAGCCTGAATCTGATGACGGTCAATCCGCGGCGGGCGGAGCCGGAGCGAGCTCTTCAGCGGGCGCTGGTGGCGCCTCTGACAGCGGAGCTAGTCAATCACCTGATAGTTCGTCCAGCGCTGACTCAAGCGTTGGCGGCACCGGGGCTGGTGGGGCCGGCGCCGCTGGCGGTCAAGCCGGCACCGGAGGTTCAGGTGGCGCCGGTGGTCAAGCTGGAATCGGCGGCT
>CALELH010000511.1 GCA_937902595.1 uncultured Myxococcales bacterium | reverse complement strand
TTCTTCTTTCGCTAAACGCGACGCGTTGATGAACAAGGTGGCGGATGATGCCTGGCTTGACGCGAGGGAGCAAGTCGCTTGATCATCGCCCCTCACTCAATCTCCGCGTAGAGGACTGACTATCGTGGGACATTGGACCTCTTGTGTTCACCACGACTCTCCAAGAAACGAGGTCCATAACCGTCCCAGTCCAGATACAAAAAAGCCCCGCCGAAGCGGGGCTCTTCTGTTTCAGTGAGCATCTCACCCACTGAAGCTCAACACGCCGGTCTTACCACTTATAGGTGGCTGCGACGTTGCTGGCCCATCCTGCCGTGGCGTTGCCGGTCAGCATGTAAGGACCATTGAGGAGGAAGTCACGGTTAAGAGCGACGTCGAAGTTGAGCTTGCCCCAGTGAGCCGAGAGGCCCATCGCAGCGGTGGTCGAACCACTCTGTGCTGAGGTGGGGTCACCCTCCTTAGGAGTCGTGCTCTCAAGGGCGAATCCGTATCCAGCGCCACCGCGGAAGTCTACCCAATCGTTGAGGGGAGTCTCAAACGCGACGTTTACACCAGGAACGGTGATGGTGCTATCGCTGTTCTCAGCGGCGTCCGTGTTTTGGTTAAAGCCAACTGTCGCGTGAACAGCGACAGTGCTCTTGCCAAGTCGCCAGACAGGACCAACACCCGCCTCAACGTTGATGCTACTGGAGTCCTGAGAGTCTCCCATAGCAGGCGTGTTGGAGTTGCTAGAGAATCCACCGGTGAAGGTGTAACCGAGGTCTGCGTCTCCGGCACCCTTAGCCTTGTAACCACGGAAAGCGACCGCGACCACCATCCCTGAGGTGGTGTTGTCAGCGCCGTCGTCCGTGTTGTTCATGCGGAAGTGAAGCGCTGCGTCACCGACACCCTTAATGGCGTAACCAGCCGCGATTCCAAGTCCCATCGAGCTTGCGCCCTCTCCGTCAGTCTTCTGTGCGTCGCTCGCGAGCTCGAGGCGGAAACCAAGGTCGCCCATGCTGTAGAAAGCGTCGATGACTGCGTGCTCAGCGTCGCCCTGAGCGATACCAAGTCCCCAGGCACCCTTGCCGGACTTACTAAATATCGTAGCGGCCGTACCATTGGCGCTGTGATCCATACGAACGCGGTTTGCGTTGTGGTCGCTATGCGCCTTCTGAGGAAAGATGAACACGTCATCGTGATCCTCGACCAGGATGTTGTTGTTCAGACCGTCGCGACGTGCCGACTGTGCTGGAACAGCGAAAACCAAAACCGTAAGTGCTGCGAAAGCTGCAATCTTTAACGACTTCATTGAGGTAACCCCCTATCTAGTTATTAAGCCTCAGAATCCGAGGCCACAATGTACCCCCCCCGGACACCCCCCGGGGGAAAATCTCTGACCACCCGAGACAATCTCGAGTCGGTCGACAAAGCGAATACTCTTCTGCGATATGTACTTAGCCTTAGCAGATACATATGCGTTGATGTCGTAGAATGTAGGACAACATACTCAATGCCGCCAAGATTTTTTTTGATCCTAGTTAAAACCTTTTAACTTCAATACCTTAAGCCTGGTTGTATTTAATTAACGTCGTCAAAAAATATTGAGTCGCCCCCGGTGCGAAATGGTTTTCGCGCCATTGAAACAGCCTTTACGCACCCCCTGTACCAGTCGTCTGCTACGAAGGAATATGGGGACAACTTCGCCGAAGGTGAGAGACATGGACCAGACGCAGGCTGAGAGCGCCGTGCCCGCAGATTGAGGACCGCCGCCATGGTGACCGAGTCCAATGAATGGCCCGATAAACACTCGGTACACCGCTGATGCAGCACCTCATCAATGAAAGAAGCAGTGACAATGCTTGCGCATGATCCCGGACTTGAGTCATAGGAAGACATGGAATCGACTCAATGCCCTGCTCATCCCGAAGAACCCCTGCGACCCGCTATCCGGGGCGCTCGAGATCATTTCTGGGGATTCGATGGCCGCTTTGACTATCAAGAATGTACGCGCTGCGGCACCTGGGTCCTAGTGGACCCACCGACGCCTGAGAATTTGGGTGTCTACTATGGGGGCTACTACTCCGATGAGGAGTTCGAGAGTCGACGTAAGACCTTCGACCGCGGGGACAAGCCTCCAATATTGGGGGTCGATGGCGTTCGAGCGGCTGAGACCATTAAGGCTCTCAGGCGTGAAGGTGCAACCGTTGACAGTGACCTCGAGGTCCTGGACGTCGGCTGCGGAGTTGGTGGCTTCATGCGTGGTATGGAGTTTCTAGCTCAGACGAAGGTGAGAGGGCTGGACTTCAACCCCCGTTGCCGTGACTTCGTCGCAGAGGTACACGGCCACGAGGTCGACGTGGGCGAGCTTGAAGAGCAATGCTATACGGACCAACGTTTCGATCTAGTGACGAGTTGGCACTGTCTCGAGCACACCTACGATCCCCTAGCAGAGCTCAAGGAGATGCGGCGCATCGTCAAACCAGGTGGATGGATTATGCTCGAGGTGCCTACCCCGAGCCTGATCGCTCGCGTATTTCGTGGAAAGTGGTTCTTCTTACAGCCACCCACCCACCTATTTCATTTCACTCAACCTGCCCTCGAAGCCCTCATGAAGAGGGCAGACCTGACGATCAAAGGTGTCTGGCGTCCCTGGCTCCCGACCGAACTCTCAGGCAGCGTCCTCTTCGCCCTCGGTCATCACGGGTTCGCTCGGCGCATTCTCTTCGGTCGAAAGACGGTGACAAACGTTCTCTGGACCCTGCTCTTCGCCTTGACCATACCCATCGACCTGATCGTCACTCCCCTGCAACGGCTCCTCGGAAAGACAGGTGTGATGCGAGTTCTCGCCCAACGTGGAGAAGGCGAATGAGACATCTTTGGGTGTGGGGTGCGGGCGAGTTGGGCGGCCGAGTCGCCAGAACCTGGAACGAGAACGGTGGTCCTGTGACCCCCCTGACGAAGTCTGACAGCCGCCATGATACCCTTCGGGCTGACGGCCTTGTACCGCGGCAGGGCATGCCAAATAAGATGGATGAGCGCGATGTCTTATTGATCTCCATCGCCGGTACGGCAGCCTTAGATAAGGCCGTTGAGCAGCTGAGTGAGCAGCCCCCCCCTGCTCGGGTCGTGATCACCAGCTCCACTGGCTACTACGGTGAACAAGGTGGGCTCATCTCTGCCACAACCCCCCCGGGCACCACCGAGCGCGCTCTTGAAGTCGCAGCGATGGAGACCCGATTCAAAGAGTGGGCCGGGGAACGCGGCGTCGTCATCCGACTCGGCGGTCTATATCGCCAGGGTCGAGGGCCGCTCAACGTCATGAAGAAGCGCGGAAACGCCCCCATCGGAGCCAAGGCAGATCGAGTCATCCCCCTCCTTCATTACGATGACGCTGCCAGCGCGTGCGTCGCCGCTTTGCGCGTGGAGAATCCACGATCAGAATATCTGGTCGTTAGTCCACCATGCCCCACACGACACGAGTTCTATTTGGCCGCATCGGTGATCTTACAGTTACCGCTGCCGTCATTCGGGGACCCGAGTGGTCTTCCTCGAGCTGAATACGATGTCGGAGATACGGTCAGAGATTTGGGCTATGACCCCCAGCACCCGAAGTGGCAGAAGGCCCTCATCCCATGAGCTGAATCTAGGCGGTCGCCCCAAGAAGATCCGCCTCGGTCAGCTCGTCGGACGCGGGCATATGAACAAACTCACCAAAGCCCATCTTCTCGTAGCGTGCCATGACCCGTGGAGTCAGTAAGCCAATGGCTCGAAGATTGGGGACAAGCCTCTCAAACATCACCCGGCGAAAGAGCGCCATGCCCGGCATCTCGCTCACGAAGGTATTCCATTGTCGGCGGGTCAATTGGTGGGCGAAGGCCTCCTCATAAAGCTCATGAGCCAAGAAGCGGTTTCGCATGAGAACAACCACCTCGAAAGCCCAGTCTTCCCGTTCGATGCGCTCCTTCTCAGTCAATTGACCCGTATAATATGGACGGAGGGTCAAGAGCCCAAAGTTCACATGACGCGCCTCATCTTGAATGACTCGCCGGAGCAACTCCTTCAAGAGCGGCTCGGAAGTCATCTTATACATTGTCGAGAAGGCGCCAAGGGCGAGACCTTCTACCAAGATCTGCATGCCAAGAAATTTGATGTCCCAGCGGCTGTCGGTCATCAGACCATCGATAATGGTGAAGAGGTTGTCATTGATCTCATAGCGCAGCTGAAGCTTGTCTTCTAGATAACGGCTAAACACCTCAACGTGACGCGCCTCATCCATGACCTGGGTCGCGCCGTAATACTTGCCATCGAAGATCGGAGTCGCCTCAGTGACCTGGGCAGAGGCCATCAAGGCGCCCTGCTCGCCGTGTAGGAATTGACTGAGCATCCAGCTCGTCACCCTCCAGAGGAAGTCTTGCCGCTCCTTCTGGTTAAAGACGATCCCATGTCCTGCCAAGTGATCCCAATCGACGAACTCCCGGCCCATGAGTGGCACCTCTGGGTTCATAGGGTCTACGTCGATGCTCCAGTCTAGGTCCATGGAGCCATTCCACTGCAGACGCTTAGCCTTTTCGTAGAGGCGGCGCATCTTCGCGTTATCTGCCGGATACTTGAAATCGAAGTGAACGCGGTGAGTCGCCTTCATCTTCGCCGGCTCATCAGCGCGACCGCGCTGGAGAAAAAGGCCACGAACAGCTGAAGGCGCCATCTGCTTCAGTACGCTCGCGTTTTCCACTGCGAGCAGCGCGTTGATGTGATCGAGATACGCCTCCATACGAATACGAACGGGCACCGGCAACGCCTTAAACAAGGGGTTACCATCGATAAACGACGGAATCTGCATGTCTTCTCCCAAACCCCATTGAACGGACGCGCGAGGGAGCCCGCGACCGCTACACCTCTACATTATACCGGAATAAGGCACCATTTGTCCTGTTCCTCGGTCAATTCTTCCGAAAGGTAGGTCAATTTGTGCCGAGTCTGGTGGGGTAACAGTGGTCCTTCAGGGTCACGATAGGTATACTCCGCGCCTGACTCCCGAGGCGGACAGCGCGTGTATTTTCTAGACAAACGGATCATCTTGGTCAGCGGGAAGGGTGGTGTGGGACGCACAACCACCGCGATCGCTATGGCGCGCGCCTCGGCACGCGCCGGTCGGCGTACACTCCTGCTCGAGATCGCGTACGAAGATGGAGCCGACTCGGCGGTCGCACACCACTTTGGTCGCACCCGACTCTCCCCAACCCCGACTCTCATCAAACCGAATCTATCCCTGAGTCATCTGTGGGCACGAACGGGTCATGAATCATTCTTGAAGACGGTCTTGCCGGGCGGTCCTCTTATCCGTGCCGCCCTGAGGTCTCGAGCCGTCGAGAAGTTTCTTATCGCAGCTCCCTCAATGCACGAGATGGGCGTCTTCTACCACTTGATGGTCCTGCTAGAAGCAAAGCGATCCTCCGGTGAGGATGAACACGAGGTCATCATCGTAGATATGCCAGCCACGGGGCACACCCTCGCCCTGACCGGACTACCGGACATCCTGCTTCGTTTGATACCTGGAGGTCCAATCGCAAAAGCGCTCCGGGCCGGACAGGAGATCTTGAACGACCCATCTAAATCAGAGGCTTGGGTTGTCACTCTGCCGGAGCAGCTGCCAGTGACGGAGGCTTGCGAGCTTCTGGAGGGTCTCAATGAGACTGGAATGCCAGCCGGTGGAGTGATCGTTAACCGAATGCCTTCCAATCCGTTTACCCAGGAGGAGCGCGCCGCTCTAGACGAATTCATGGAGCAGGGGCACTACTTGGGCGAACTGAGTTTGGGAAGGATCGATGACGCAGCGATCGCCATGTCTAGATTGGAAGAGCGCGTGAAGGGCGCCATCCTCACTCTCCCCGAGGTCACCAGTGATATGCCGCCGGCCGAAGCGTTGGTCGAGGAGTTCGACGGGATCATTAAGCGGGGTCAGTCGTGAGTCAGATCGGACAGCTCCTAGACACTAAGCGCGTCATCGTTTGCTGTGGCGCTGGCGGCGTTGGCAAGACAACCGTCTCCGCGTCCCTCGCGCTCGCCGCGGCGAGACAGGGCCGACGCGTGCTCGTCGTGACCATCGATCCAAGTAAGCGGCTCGCGGAGACCCTAGGTGTCAGTCGCAACCCTGAGGAGCCTGTCGCCATCTCGGCAGAACGTCTCACCGCCGCTGGCGTGACGGGACATCTCTCAGCGTGGATGCTCGATCCCCAACTGGTGGCCGACAAAGTCGTCAACTCATTCTCTAACTCGGCCAACGAAGCATCGCAGCTGCTGCAAAACCGAATCTACCAGAACGTGACCGCGATGGTCGCCGGTATGCAGGAATACACTGCGGTGGAGGCTCTGTACGAGTTCGTCGAGAATGATGCCTACGATCTGATCATCCTCGATACGCCTCCTTCACGAGACGCCCTCCGCTTCTTGGACGCACCTGACCGGGCCACAGCGTTTCTCGATAAGCGAATCTTTAATCTGTTTATCCCTGGAGAGGGAGGCCTGATTCGACGGATGGCGACCAAGTTAGTTGAATCCGTGATGGATTTGACCTTCGGAGAGAGCACCCGTCGAGAGTTACAACAGTTTATGAGCCTCTTTGGGCAACTTCTGGGCTACCTCAACCAAAACCAAGCGGAGATGAAGTCCTTCTTCGCGGGGGATCAGGTTGGATTTGTCTTGGTCACCTCTCCTGCCTCGGAGGCCGTCACCGAGGCCAAGTTCTTCGCCAGGCGCGCCGTGACGGATCTTGGCTTAAACCTGAACGGATACGTACTCAACCGAAGCTTAGCTTCCGAGACATCAAGAGAGATCCCTGCCTCTGCTCAAGCCGAGGGTCCCCTCGCCTCCGCCATCGCTAAGCTAAAGCCCTTCGCCGAAGCGGAGCGCGCCAACGGCGCGGCCCACCAGGAGCTCGCCGGACAGGTCGCAGACACCGCAGGGGATGGTGTATGGACATGCGTTCTGCCAAATCTCGGTGGTGACGCCTCACAACTGCAGGGCCTCGTCTCCCTGGCTGATGCCCTCGTCGATGACAAATGTCTCGCAAGACCGCCAAGGAAAGATGCCAGCACATGATTCGAACGTTTATCCTAGCCACAGTTTTCCTGCTTGGTTGCCAAGACACGTCCAAGAAGACAGCTGTGTCTGAGGCGACCAAGAGCAGTGAGCAGGTTAAGACCGTTGCAAAGAAAAAGCAGCCAGCCTCAATCGAGAAGAAGACAAATCTTCCGAAGAAGAGAGTCACGAAGAAGAGAGTCACGAAGAAGAAAGCCAAGAAGCAGATTAAGTGGACTGACTCATTGACCTGGCACCCCTGGTCAAAGGCTCAGGAGCTGTCTGCGGAGACAGGCCGCCCAATCATGCTCATGATCTACGCAAACTGGTGCCCCCGGTGCCGAGAACTCGCCCCCATATTTGAAGACCCAAAGGTCGTCGCAGCTGCCGAAAAGCTGGTGCTGGTCCGAATAGACCAAGATGAGCGGCCTGAATGGCTCGTACAATACCGAGAGCTTGGGAGCTATGTACCGCGCATTATTTTCTTTGGTCGTGATGGTCAGCCGCGCACAGATGTGACGAGCGGTCGCGGTAAGTATCCCTATTTCTATACCCCAAGGAGCGCAAAAGCTCTGGCGGCGAGTATGCAAAAAGCTGGCACCTGATAGAGGAGACACCTCATGCGCTTTGAACCCGATCTATCCACGACTTATATCTGCGTCGATCTAGAAGCCAGCGGACCCGTACCTAGCCTCTACAACATGGTCTCCATTGGTGGCGTGGAGGTAAAGTTTGATGGAGCTCGTCACGTTCGGGGCCGAGAGTTCTATCTCGAACTTCAGCCTGTGTGTGATGGCTTCGATCCTCATGCGATGTCGATCCATGGCATCTCTGAAGAACATCTAAGGGCCAATGGTATGCCCGTAAAAGAGGCGATGCAGGCGATCTCCGACTGGGTGCAAGAGACCGTACCAGCCGGACATCGAGCGCTCTTTGTTGGACACAATGCCCCCTTCGACTGGATGTACACCGCCTGGTATTTTGCGTGGGCCGGCATCAAGAATCCGTTTGGCTACAACGCTCTGGACACTAAAGCCTTGACCATGGGCGTCCACCGATTGCCTTGGGGACGCTGCAATAAGGAAGAGCTCCTGGCCCTATACCCGTCTCTCACTGCACCAAGACCAGAGGACGTCCACAACGCACTCGCAGACGCACAGTTCCAGGCCGACATCTTGATCGCATTACTAGACGACAAAACTTCGTCTAGTTAGGGGTCCGGTATTTCGTCTGACTCTTGTTCTGGCGGAGGCGGTAAAGCCGCGAGTGCCTCGGGCTCCTTCGCCGTGATCGTGACGACCGTCTCTTCATCATCCGACATGGGGCCATTCGGCGACTGCGACGCCTCGAACGGCTGTTCGCCAAAACCGTGGACCGTAAAGTGAATCCCGCCCCCGTTGTCCACCCCAGAGCGCTCGACGATACGAGCGAGCCAAGCTCGCGCCACCATTCTGCGGATGGGAGGGACAATCAAGAGTGTGCCCAGCGTATCCGTTACAAATCCAGGGATGAGTAAACAAAGCGCCGCGAGAGCGAGCAAGGGCCCCTCAAGCATTTGAGAGGTCATATCCGGTCCAGGGGTCTGAAGCTTCTGAAGAACAGAGAGTCCCTGCTTGCGAACAAAATAGAGGCCCACGGCTGCTGTCAGAGCGACTAACCAGACAGTCTGAAAGACCCCGATTTTACTACCAATCCGTATGAGCAGGCTCAACTCGACGACGGGAATGAGGATCAGGAAGAAGAGAAAGGGACCACACATTCAGGGAAACACCGCGGTGGCCATCAATCCTTCCGTCTCTGGGAAACCTGCCATGAGGTTAAAGCACTGGAGTGCCTGACCTGACGAGCCCTTACAGAGGTTGTCGATGGCGGACTGAACGACCAACATATCTCCGTCTACAAATACGCCGATGTGACATCGGTTGGTCCCGCGAACATGCCTTGGATCCGGATGAAGACCTTCGGCCAAGAGCTGCACAAATGGCTCGTCCGCATAGGCTGATTCGTATGCGGCGCGCACCGCGCTCAGATCCACCCCGGGCTTGAGACGAAGATACACCGTAGAGAGGATACCCCTGATTAATGGGACGAGGTGCGGAACAAACCGAACCGACATCCCACCGAGGGCTCTCCCCATCTCCGGTGCATGTCGGTGCGCCAACGTCTTATACGCATGCAGCCCGTCAGACGTCTCCGGAAAATGGGTACCCGCCGATGGGTTTCGCCCAGCTCCGCTGACGCCGGATTTGCTGTCCGCGATCACCTCGTCCGATGACAAGAGGTCGGCGACACGCGCGGGGTGGGCAGCAAGGATAACGCTCGTCGGATAACAGCCTGGACAGCCAACGAGATCCGTCTTCCTAATGAGGTCCCGGTTCAGCTCTGGCAGGCCGTACACCGTCTGTTCAAGTGACGCCGGATGCGCATGCTGGCTGTACACAGACCCATAGAACTCGGGATCATCAAAGCGATGATCCGCGCTCAGGTCGATCACGCGTACACCTTCAGCCAGAAGCTGAGCTGTCGCCTCTTGGGCTGTACCATGAGGCAATCCAAGAAAGGCGTAGTCAGCCGACTCAGCGACGGACTTCGCGTCAAATGGAACCATGACGGGTAAATCAACGCCCGAGAACGCGGGCGTAATATCGCTCACATGCTTGCCGGCCTGGCGACCGGCACACAGCATAGTGACCTGAACGAAGGGATGCTGAAGCAGAAGGCGGAGCGCCTCGGTGCCCGTGTACCCGCTGGCTCCAACCAGCGCGACGCGTACCATCGAGGAGCTCTGCATATCTTCCTAGCGCTTCGAGAACTGGAACCGCTTACGGGCACCAGGTCGACCGTACTTCTTACGCTCGACGACACGCGCATCACGCGTGACAAAACCAGCTCGCTTAAGGGCGCCACGGAGCTCACCATTATACGCCATAAGCGCTCGGGTGATACCGTGCCGGACCGCACCAGCCTGCCCAGTCATACCGCCACCACGGACGTTCACTAGGATGTCGAACTGCTCGCCTGTCTCGGTCAAAACCAGAGGCTGCATGACATGCTGACGCCGAGTTGGGTTCGGAAAGTAATCATCGAACTCACGGCCGTTGATCTTAATGGTCCCAGTTCCGGGACGAAGGTAAATCCTAGCCACGGCAGCCTTACGGCGACCGACGGCATGCCACTCCTGAACTCCATCGCTCATGAGTTATTCTCCGCAGATGGCGCGCGCCCGACCTAAGTCGTTTTGTGCCCCTCAATCGGGGCGGTTGTTTATCTGTGCGCGCGCACAGTTGTTAATTCTCCGGGTCTGACGCCCTAAAGCACGGTGCTAAGGTCGAGGACCTCAGCTTGCTGTGCTGTATGGGGATGGTCAGAACCAACATAAACCTTCAGCTTCTTGAGCTGAGCGCGACCGAGTGGACCACGAGGGAGCATACCCTTAACCGCTTTCCTGATAATCTCCTCAGGACTGCGCTCAAGCATCTCCTCCGCCGTTGTCTCCTTCAAGCCACCGACATAGCCACTGTGATGGTAGTAGGACTTACCTGCCCACTTGTTACCAGTAAAGTTAACCTTCTCGGCGTTGATCACGATCACGTAGTCGCCATCGTCGATATGAGGAGTGAAGGTGGGCTTGTGCTTACCGCGAAGAATATGCGCAATGCGCGTCGCGGCTCGGCCCACAGTCTTACCATCAAGATCGACGATCCACCACTTACGGTCAGCGATCGCCTCAGCCACGGGTGTGGAACGCGTGTACATTCTGAAACCTCTTGGAACACGACCCATTTCATTGGGCCGACAAAAACGAGCGCCGGTAATTACCCAAATGGAGGTCTGAGGTCAAGGAAAGTCACCTAAATTCGGTCATAAAAACGAAAAACAGTGCATTTAACCCCAATAATCAGGGTGCACAGACCAAAGTGGATAGGAGGATCAGACTCGAGTTCCTAGTCTTCAGGAGCCAAAAAGGTGCTCTGAAAACGAGATGGTTAAGCTCTAGAAAATGGCAGCAAGAACACCTTGTGAAAGAAGGATCGCGAGCAAAGATCCAATAGAATTGCGAGCAAGGATCCAATAGAAATGCGACCAATATAGATCGCAGGTTGTCGAAACGACTCTCCGCTGATACATTCGCGCGCCTCAAAACAGACCGTCAGGGATCTCCATGGCTGGATTGGACCTCATTAAGAAGTGTATCGGTCAACGTCTCATCGTTGGTTTCGAAGGGACTAAGATCCCCTCTGAGTTGATTCGTCTCGACGAAGAGTGGGGCTTGGGAGGCTATATCCTCTTTAAGAGGAACATACCCGACTTCGAGCAGCTCATGAATCTCACGGAAGATCTCTGGTCTCGTGGTCAGGGCGTCCCACCCTTTATCGGGGTAGATCAAGAAGGTGGCCAGGTACATCGAGTCCCTGAGCCGTTCACGATCTTCCCAGACATGGCGCACATGGGCCAGGTGAGTTCGGTGTCTGTGGCCTACGAAGCGGGCGCCGTCATCGGACGGGAGCTCACCGCGACGGGCTTCAACCTGAACTTCGCGCCAGTCCTCGATCTTAACATCAATCCAGATAACCCGATCATCGGTCGACGCGCGATCTCTGCTGATCCTGCGAAGGTCGCCAATCTCAGCCGAGCCGTGATCCGGGGACTCCATGACAACTCCGTCATCGCCTGTGGAAAACACTTCCCCGGTCACGGAGATACAACAGAGGATAGCCATCTAACGCTCCCTAAGAGCTCTCTGACCCTAGACGGTATTCGAGAGAACGAGCTGCTGCCATACAGAAAGCTCATTCAGAATCCGCCTCACCTAGATATGGTCATGCCGGCGCATGTCGTCTATCCCAAGATCGATCCAGACGCCCCGGCTACTTACAGCAAGACGCTTCTACAAGAGGTGCTCCGCCTAGAGATTGGCTTCAAGGGTCTGATCGTAACAGACGACCTTGAGATGAAGGCCATCACAGATACTGTGGGCATCGAACAGGCGACAGTCTTGGCGTTCGAAGCTGGCGTAGATCTCTTCCTCTGTTGCAAGGAGATCGATAAGCAGGTCCTCATCCTTGAGACCCTGCTTCGCCTAGTCGAGAAGGGCGGATACCCACAGCACATGCTCGAGCGCGGTTACCGACGGGTACGAGACATTAAAGCGAGGCACTTCCGAGTGATCCGGACCATCGATCGCCAGCACGCACGAGAGCTCGTCGGTAATCGAGAGCATGCTCGGATCGCGCGACGATTACGGGACGGTAAGTAGCCAATCGCCGAGCGGCGGCCTCTCAGAACCGCCGCTCTATGGCTCTCATTACCAGTTGGGGGGTCCCCCGGCTGGTCCCTTCCGTCCAGGGCGCCGCCGCTTTCCCTTATGGTTTTGACGACGTTTCATCATGAGCTTCCGCAAGCCATCCTGCTGTGCCGGAGTCAAAAGCCCCCGCACCGATAACATAATGCCCACGCGATGCTTCTTGAGCTGTGTACGCAGTGTGCCCATGCGCTCGATGGCCGCCATCACTCCCGCCCGCTCAGGGCTCGCCTGATTCATGCGCTCATGGAGGTCTATCTTCGCCTTTTCTAATTGGGCCCGCAGATCGACTCCGGTCCGCCTACCCTCGTAGACAAGACCCTTAATCTTGCTGACAGTGGATTCATCGATGCCCAGACTCTCCGCAGCCCGTTCGATTTGGTGCACCTTGAACGCACCGACACCTTTCTGAGCAGACGCCATGGTCGGTAGGAACATGCCCGCAACTAGACACATCGCCATCATAAATATCTTCTTCATTGGATTGCCTCCTGGTCTTCTGTTTCATCGATTAATTGAGCAAAGACGCCATAATTGCTGGGCCACTCGTCTGAGTCCGTCCACTCCGAATCATCAAGGAGCTCATCAAGCTCTTCTTCATGCTCAAACCAGAGTTGCTCTAGGGAAGCTACCCAAGCGCCGTCATCGGCTCTTGGTCCGTCATCTGTCTGTGGCCACTGGAACACGCTGAGGAAAAAGATGAGCATCAAAGCCCCCGCGCTCATTCCGAAACGACGCCGCCTCCGCTGCGCGATTCCCTCGCTCAAACGCTGGTCAAATTCTGGGCTCGCCTCAACGTCACCGCTGCCCTTCTCAAAGAGCGTCCGGAGATCATTCGTCGGTGAGTTCATCTGTGCTCCTCCCAAATATCAGTCAACTCGGAGCGCAGTTTTTGAAGTGCGCGATGAAGATGACTCTTTACTGTGCCCGGCGCTCTCCCGGTCACGGCGGACGTCTCTGAGACCGTTAAACCATGCAAGTGAACGAAGACAAATGCTTCCCGCTGACCCAAGGAGAGTGTGTCGAGCGCCGCGCTCAAGTGTCGCTTCAAGCCATGGTCGGCGGCGGGTAATTCCGCCGGCTGTTCGAGGTGAATGCCAACCAAAATCGCCGCACGGGATCGAACTGACCACCATCGCTGGTGCGACCTCACTTGATTAACAAGAATCCGGTTGAACCATGTCTTTAGCTTAGCCTCGTCTCTAAATCGCGGAAGATGATCCCAGGCCTTCATGAAGGCTTGCTGCGCGATATCTTCGGCCATGGCGTGATGGGCTCCCAAAAGCTGCCAAGCGATTCGAACGGCAAAGTCACGATGCTGGTCGACGAACGCTTCAAAACGCTGAGCTCGCGAATGCGTCGTCGACACCATGGCTGCACCTTCTAGCAAATGACTCTCCTCGTTTTCGCGTCTGACACCTTGACGGTCAATGAAATGAATCGGTTTACAGCAACGGCGATAATGTTCTTCCAAGATTCGGTTTCCGAAGGAATGACGGAGTTCGCACAGGCTGTGATACTAGTCGGTTTCTGACTCAGCCCATGCCCAAGGGAACTTGAATCTGTGAGCGAACAACTTTCGATCTTCGTAACTGGCGCAGCGTCAGGCATCGGCAGAGCCACAGCCAAGCTCTTCGCCGATCGAGGCTGGCGAGTCGGCGCCTTCGATATTGATCAAGTCGGTCTGGATAGCCTCAAGGTCGAGGTCGGAGATGGCAAACTCTTGACTCATTCTCTCGATGTTCGAGATCCGATCCAGTGGGCCCAAGCCGTCGAGATCTTTTCAGAGTTTAGCGATACACGTCTGGATCTACTCTTTAACAACGCGGGCATAGGAGCAGCTGGCTGGTTCGAGGATATCCCGCAGGACGTCGCTCGTCAGATGGTCGATATCAATCTGATGGGCGCTATCAACGGCGTGTATGCCTGTCGTCCATTGCTCAGGTCCACTCCACACTCGCAGATAATCAACAATGGTTCAGTGCTCGCGCTACAGGGCCCACCATTCGGAGCGATATATGGGGCGACGAAGGCGGCTCTTTTGAGCTTCAGTGAGTCACTGGATCTAGAGCTAGAGCGAGACGACATCCGGGTCTCTATTCTTCTCCCCACCCAAGTTGATACACCGCTCATTGATCGTCCTTCATTTACGGCCATGGAGGGTGACATACGTGACGCTTCCATGACGTCTCCGGAAGAGATCGCTGAGGCCGTTTGGGCGAACACAAACTCAAATCAGCTCTACGTCCCCCTCGGACATGGGTCTAAATGGACCTTCCGAATGGTACGTTATTTCCCCAAGTTGACTCGGTGGCTAACCAAGCGCTGGCTCAAGCATAAAATCGAATCCAGTGGACGGTCCGCTATAGCCCAGCACGAGGTTAAGGAGCACGAACCGTGAGAGTGTATTCTCGACGCTCGTCTACACCGAAACTGTCGATGAAGACGTACACTGTCTGCTCTGCCTGCAGCTCGAGGGTGAGCCGGCTGAATCGGCCGATGCCTGGTTCATCATCATTGCAACCCAGCTCAGATGCCGCCCCTATGATTCCGCATGCGCTCCGAATCCACATGATCGTGTCACCGGATTGTCCCGAAGTCTCGAACACGTAGACGCCCTCAACCGGAGCGACAAAGCTAAAGAGGTCGTTCCGTCCCGTCGCGCCTGGGCATGTGCCCCGTCCGTGTTCTTCTAGAGGTGGCTGCCCTCTGAGGAGAGTCCCTTCATAGACCCAATCTCCGCCTGCGGTCCGATGAACATTCAAATCCCAGACAGCCCACTCTGCCGGACAACGCTCACCCATCGGATGACACGCCGGGTTCGGTTCTATGAGCGGATCTTGAATGAAGCACTCGGTTTCAGCGGGACACATGGTCCTCGCGCTCACCATGTCACATCTCTCACCGACGCCAAGCTCCCTCGGGGCTTGCATTCGGACGAGCACGACTTCGGACACTCCACCCAAAAGGTCATAGACGCTGACTTCCATCTGGTGCACATCATCCCGTCGATCGACAGGCACATCAGAGGCGAAATCTAGAGTACCGCGAAAGGTGACGCGCCCATCCGGTTGAGCCATCGTGTCGAAAACCAAACCAAAACGGAGTGGATCAACGCTGCCACGAGAGGCGATCACCTGACCTCGATCATCAAGGAACTGATATTGCAGTCCTGCAGGTGCCGCGCTGCCCGACACTCCATCAACATCGACGCTCGTAGAGCCATTTGTTGGATTAATCCATCCGGAGATGTCGTCGATCACGGGGGGCGTTGGTTGACTCACGCGGAGACGGTACCCGCCCGTTGAGGGAAACTGACCACTCCTCAAGCCGTCTACAAAGATGTAGATCGTCTGTCCCGCCTGCAGCTCGACGCTCACGCCTGCGTTCGGCTCTCGCCGGCCATCACACTCAAGCTCCGTTTGAGCATCTGGGCAGCTGGTTCGAACATAGACCGTTGCGAATCCGAGCTGAGCGAAGGTGTCACCAGTCAGCTCCATCGCATAAGTCCCGCGCGCAGGTGCGGCAAATTGATAAATGTGTTGCCCCGAGCCGCCACCACAAGATCCCTCGGTGACACTCTCGACGCCGTCGGTTGTCCCCTGAGCCTCCCACGCTCCATCTTCCGTCGGTTCAAGCGCGCGAGTCTCCCAACCGTCTGGACAAGGATCGCCATCTTCGATGGGTACTTGATTCATGTCGGCCAGGGCGGCGTCTAGACCGCCAAAATCCTGAATCACCTCGCCTGCGTCCGTCTGAAGGAGAGAGCCATCTAGGAGGACACCGACGTCCCGTGTCGGCGTGCCAAAATCAACGGCCTCTGCTTCAGTGTCTGGCAGCCCACCATCAGGCTGTCCGCTCATCTCCTCAATCGCCATGTCCATGGATCCGGCATCGTCACCACGGTGGGGTGATACATCCTGAGACGACAGCTGAGTCGGCTCGGCGGGATCGTTGCAACCCCAAGTCGATACGAAGACCAAGATGAGCACTAATCTGACCAAGTCTGCTACCTCCACTGGTTGACTCTGAGGTCAATGCCTCAAGCCGAGAAGACAATGAGACCGTACCATGCGGTCTAGGAGAAACTATTGGATATATTGCTAGGGGCAATCAGGGTTCCCAAGAGACGGGTTGAGTCACTAATGAAGCGTCCTCTCCGTCCTGAAAAAGAAATAGAGTTCGTCTTCACACTCATCACAGTCTGCCCTGATGACCTTGATTCGCTGACCATCGAAGGTCTTGCTCCCTTCCGACACTACGCTCGTCCGTCCGCCACAGTGACACCTCGTCATCCGAACTAGACGGTCCATCTCGTCGAAGCGATCGACGATAATGGCTGTGGAGGGTGATCGACCAGGTTCTTCACTCCAGGAATCCTTGGATTGGCGCGCTGAGCGCTTACGACGCCAAGTCACAAAGAGAACCAGGACAATGACAGTCGAAAAGAGAATCTCAAACATCTCAGTCCCTACTTAACTCTTCCCGACTCCAACAGGGCAGGAAGGTGTGCGTCGAATCGAACAGGCAAGGCCTCTGTTGCAGACCATCTTAGGAGAGCCCGCACACAATAGGGTTCATTGGACCCCTTCGAGGTCCCATTTCTCGCCTAAACGATCTTCATTTAGCCAAGGTCGCTCGTAACGGGCAGCCGAAGACACGACCCGCGTCCGAGCAGACGAGCCATAATCATCATAAGTCCCACTGACTATTGCCTCATCGAGCAGAGCAATGCACCATCTGTGGCCTTATCAATTGAGGGCCTTAACGCGATGCGCTTCAAATTAGCCGGAGACTACAACGTCAGCGTCGACGAGTTCTGGACGGAGGTGTTCTTCGTGCCCAGCTTCGTAGATGCGCTCCATCGTGAAGGACTCAAGTACAGCAGATATGAGATCGTTGAGGAGACTGTAGGTAGCGACTGCGCTCGTACCCGAACCATGCTCGCCTATCCAACAATCGAGGTGCCGCGAGCGCTGAAGAGGATCCTAGGCGCCGACCTTCACTACCGTGAGGTCGCGAACTTCGATCCGGATCGCCGCGTTTGGCGCACGGAAACCTCCCTGCCGCGCTTGGGTCAGAAGGTCACAGTGAAGACAGACATGTATTTCACAGACACTTCGCCGGGTCACAGCGTACGGACCGTTGAATTCGAGGTCCGGGTGAAGATCTTCGGAGTGGGGCGTATTCTTGAGGGCTTCATCAAGCGAACTCTCACAGACGTCTATGAGCAGGCGCGGGTGTTCACCAATACATGGACCGATAACGAGCTGCGCGGTAAAGACACCCCCTAGGCGCCAGGTGAACACTGAGCTCCATTGACTCCGTTTTGTACAAAGAAAAAAGAGAGAACATCATCCTCTCAACCAGGCGAAAACAGCGTGTTATGCAGACGGAGCAGTGAACATTATTTGGTCAGGCTACCAAAATTGAGTTCGTGGACTTGCCTCATCCATCAATCAACAGCTAGACTCCTCACAGTAATCGGTTAATTTTCGGGAAACCTGGGGAGGGGACTCTAGATGAAGAGTCTATTTCTAACGCTCTTTTTGACGTTCGTCATGGTTGCCACCGGCTGCGATGATGGCGGTGATGACAATGGCGGTGGCGGTTCAAATGTTGACGCCGCGGTCCAGATGGATACCTCTGGTGGCGATCCAACGCCCGATACGGGCGGCGCGCCTGACGAGGACCTCGGAATGGGTGGCGCGGGCGGCGCGGGCGGCGCTGGCGGCGCTGGCGGCGCTGGCGGTGCTGGCGGCGGTGGTGGTGCCGGACCGGACGGAGGCACTCCCGATCCATTCGACGTAGGGCCACAAGAGGATCCCGACGCAGGTGATCTTCCACCTCCTGTGCCTGACGCCGGCATGGAAGCTGATACGGATGAGGATGGGATTTCCGACGGCAACGACAACTGCCCGGAGGTCGCAAACCCTGACCAAGCTGACAGCGACGGAGATGGAATCGGTGACGTCTGCGATGAGATGATGATGCAGATCGACACAGACGAAGACGGCGTCGCTGATGCCGTCGACAACTGCCCTGAGATCGCAAACCCAGACCAAGCTGACACCGATCGCAATGGTGTTGGTGACGCCTGTGAAGACCAGAACGGCGCGGACACCGATATGGATAGTGTCCCAGACGCGCTGGATAACTGTCCCAACGCAGCAAATCCAGATCAGGCCGATAACGACGGCGATGGGCTCGGGAACGTCTGCGATGGGGATCCTGACAACGTCGATCCTGATGGAGACGGTTTTCGATCCGATGATGACAACTGTCCGAATGACTCGAACGCCGACCAGCTAAACTCCGACGGAGACAGCCACGGCGACGCCTGCGACAACTGCCCGCTCCTTGAAAACGAGGATCAGGCTGACGCAGACGGCAACGGCACCGGAGATGCCTGTGAAGGTGTTGTCCCGGGCGACCGTGACGGGGACGGATGGGGCGATGATGAGGATAACTGTCCTGATCTAGCGAACGAGATGCAGGACGACTCCGATGGAAACGGCGTAGGCGACGCCTGCCAGGCGATGGCTGGCGATCGCGACGGTGACGGTATCCCCGACGATATGGATAACTGCCCTGATCTGGCGCTGAATGATCTGTCTGATAGTGATGGCGACAGCATAGGCGATGCCTGCGACAACTGCCCTGAAGTATTCAACGGTGAGCAGAGTGACGACGATAACGACGGCGTAGGCAATGCATGTGATGACGACGTTCTCGACCAGATTGATCCTGATCGTGACGGTATCGAAGGCATGGATGACAATTGCCCGAATGTCGCAAACCCAGACCAGCGTGACCTCGACCAAAACGGCGAGGGGGATGCCTGTCAGACCTATTACCAAGACTCTGATGGTGACCAGGTACCAGACTGGGATGATGATTGCCCATGGCCAATGCCAGTGAACCCGCCTGATGGCATCGACACGGGTGATGACATCACATGCGAAGCGTTAGAGAACCCGGCTTCGCCCTTTAGTGACGCCGACGGTGACGGCGTAGCGAACCCGCGAGACAACTGCCCAATCGTACCGAACGCGGATCAGGCTCCTGAGCCCGGTGGAAGCGGCGTAGGCGCAGCATGTGTCGATGACCGAGATGGCGACGGGATCCCTAACGGCGACGACAACTGCCCCTTGGTGCCCAATCCAGGACAGGCCATCGTCGATGGCGGTCTCGGAGCAGCGTGCTCAGTGGCAGTCGACGGTGATGACGACGATGTCATCGACCGTGAAGATAACTGCCGCGGACAAGCCAACCCGGATCAAGAAGATCTCGACTCGAACGATGTCGGAGACGCGTGTCAGGAATACTTCGAGGATATCGACGGTGACGGCCTACCGAACCACGAGGATGCCTGTGTTTGGCGATCACCGGATCCTGAGGCCGACTGTGCCGCGATCGGTCGACAGGATGCCGATATGGATGGTGTACCAAACGCGATGGACATCTGCCCCTACATCTCAAATCCGGACCAAGCGGTCGGTGACTGCGATCAGGACGAGAACGATCTCGATGGGGATATGAACGTCAACGAATGTGTCCCATTGTGCGACGATCAAAACCAGAATGGGGAGTTCGACGAAGGCGAATGCCAAGACCAGCCAAATGACCGCGGTGAGTGCTTACTGGACTCGGATGGGGATGGAATTCCGAACAGTGATGATCTGTGTCCTCAGGCGGCAGATCCAACAAATGAACCCGGTCCGGATGGACTTGGCACCGCATGTGTCGTTATGATTGAGAACTGAGACAGGGGGGGCCTGCGTAACCATTGGCGGTTCTGGCCAATCTAAAGACGCAGACTCTGTCGACGCCTTGGGGGCGTATAGATGAGTGGAGGTGGAAGAATGATGGGTCGTAAGTTTACCTTTTTGATGCTCTTAGCGGCGATGTTAATGCCAGCCGCTTCTTGGGCTTTGCCTGACACGCTGATGCAGACGGGAATCGTCTTCGATGACGGTCGTCCAATTCATGGTGAAGCAAACGTTGTCGTTCGTTTCTACGCAGAAGCGGCCGGCGGTGATCCTATCTTTGAAGAGCTTCACAGAGATGTAGAGTTCGTCGAAGGCATGTACAGCATCGCTATCGGGAGCATCAATGAGCTCTCTGTAGACATCTTTCAACGCGACGCCGTCTATGTCGGCATCGAGGTCGACGACCTCGGCGAAGGTCGCCCCCGTATTTCACTCGGAAAAGTCCCGGCGGCTTGGGTAGCGGATAACGCCATAGGGGACATCACACCTCGCTCTGTCCGAATCGGAGAGCAGGTCGTCATCGACGAACGTGGCCGCTGGGTCGGCTCTCCCACGGGCCTCCGCGGACCCGTTGGGCCTGATGGTGCAGATGGCGCTCCCGGTCGAGACGGAGCGCAGGGTCCCCAAGGCCCTCGTGGTGCTCAAGGTCCCCAAGGTGATCAAGGTGATCAGGGCCCTGCTGGCCAGGCGGGTGGAAACCCCAACCCCGAAGACGTGGTCCCCTTGGTGATTCGCTCACTCATCGCGAATCCTAATGATCTCCCCTTCGTGCACAACAGTGAGGATGACACCAAGACTGGCAATCTGACGATCGATGGCGACGTCACCTTGGCAGCTGGGCATCGTCTTAATCTCAGCCGTAATAACCGAGTTATCAACGGCATCGAGATGGCGAACAACAATCTCTCCAACGCCAACCGAATCACCATCGCAGATCCAGGCGGCAGCGAGGGACTTCAGTGGAATGGGACTCAGGCGAAGATCGTCGTCTCACCACTCGATAACGGGAACGCCGACGGCTACATCCGGCTGGTAAACGACGACGGTGTTAGCCTAGAAGGTGGTGACGTGGGTACACGCATCACCGGCGGCCTAAACGTCGCAAGCGGGAACGTCACCTTGAACAACGGCGCAATTAATGGAGCAAATAACATCCAGTTCGCCGACCCTGGCCCCAATGAGGGGATCGCCTGGGCCGGAACCCAAGCGAGTATCTTTGTCTCGCCATTAGACAATGGTGATGCCGATGGCTACCTCCGAATCATCAACGATGACGGGATCAGCCTCGAGGGAGATACACGAATCGGTGGAAGCGCGACGGTCACGGGCAACATGAGCGTAGCGGGTAGCACCACCTCAGAGACGGTCACGGCCACAACTGGCACGTTCACGAACGCAAACATCGGTCGACTCACAGGACCGAATAACCGAGTCAATGTAAACTCTGAGTTGGCCGTAAATCGCAACGTGATTATCGGTGGAGACTCCTCCTTTGTCGGTGACGCCCGCATGGGTAATATTTCATCCTCAGGCAGCGTGAGCATCGCGAGCAACCTGAGCGTAGGCGGCAGCGCCCGTGTCACCGGTAACGTCGAGACAGGCGCTCGCGGCCTCGTACGTTCAGGATCAGGAGGCTTGTGGGTCGGTGACCGACAGATCGTAGATGGGAACGCGAATGTGCTTCGGATCCCTCCATCAGCCTGTCCAGCAGGACACCTCATGCACGCCACTGCGGCGAATGGCCGCGCTCGATGCGTCGACGTTCGCTGCCCAGGCGGCAGCAGCTTCCGTGGCTTTAACGCGAACCTGAGCCCTATTTGTGAGACGGATGACCAGGGCCTCGTATCGGTACCTGCTAACAACTGTCCAGATGGCCAGGCTATCCGCTCGATCTCTGCGAATGGTACGACCCGCTGTGGTGCAGTTGGAGGCGGCATCAACCCGAGGATGTGCCCAGGCGCGACCAAGGTGATCGGTGTTCGGGACAACGGAGACATCGTGTGTGGATGCGCGAACAACGCCGAATGTCCTAATAATCAGTACTGTAACAACGGCTCCTGCGTTCCGGGCTGCCGGAATGATGATGCCTGTCCCCGCATGCAGTGGTGCCAAAACAACAACTGCGTAGCGGGCTGTAAGAATAACGCTGAGTGTGGTGGTGGTCGCCGATGCGATAATCACAACTGCGTGAACGCGGGTGTCAATATCACTCCGAACCGCGAAGGCTACGGACACCACGGTGCCTGTGGCGGCTGGAACGGCTGTGGTAACGCTCGTAACTGCGCGACCTGGGCCTGCGAACTTCGTGGAGCCGCGCTGGTGTCCTTCGGACGTCAGGCGCCTGCACCTAACTTCCGTGTATGTCACCTCTTCTTCCGTCGCGGTAACATCCACTGGAACTGGGGCAACTGGTGTAACGTGGCCTGCGTGGGTGACGTTGTCTGTAGCCGATAAGAGGTGATGCGCGTTGTCTGAAGGAAGCCCTAAGTCAACGCCTGCCTGGGCCTGGTTGGTCATCGGTGGGTTGGTGGCGTCTCTCGCCTTTTTGATCACTCAAAGAGGCGGAGAACCATCACCAAAAGTAAGCGATGCCAGCGAACTGACAGCCCACCTTAAAGCCGTAAACAAGCGACTAAAGACTCTAGAAGGCGAGGCTAATCAGCTTCGTCTAGAGCAGCAGAGGACCGCTCAGGGTCAGCGGAGAGTCATCGCCAAGAACACCCCGAGAGATGTTCGCTCTGCTGGTGGCGTACAAGCCCAAGCTGGAGACCAAGTGGCGCCCAGTCAGCGAGCACAGCGACAGCTTCCTAAGACTGACAACTCACCCACCGCCTGGAATCCACCCGCCTTTGAAGATGGTCACGTCTTCGACGACGGTGTGATGGTGAACATGAACCCTGAGGTGCCAGCCGCCAAGGATCCAATCCCTGCATCGGCTCAGGTGAGTCAGGATGACGGCGCTGAGATGAAGGCCGCGTTCCCGCAAGGTTGTCCAACCTGCGAATAAGTCAGCTCGATCTATTGGGGAGGTTGAGGACTGTCAGCGCAGGGCGCGCACTTAGCGCCTGTATCGGTCAACTCACAACCCGGAGCCTGCTCTAAGGGGACACACGACGTCGCGTCGCCCGTCTCCCATGCCCAACACTTGAAGCTGCCGCAGGGCTTTCCATCTCGAAACTGTCCTTCACCCTGCTTAACGCCATTGCCCGCGAAATTTCGAAAGATCCCGTGTTGAACGCCGTCTTTGAAGTCTCCCTCAAAATTGAGACGCCCATCGCGATACGTCTTCCAACGGCCACTCCTTTGACCTGAACGATAGGACCCTTCCTCCAATATTCGGCCCTCGGGATCCCATTGGGCCGACGGTCCCTCCTGTTTTCCCGAAAGGTACGTCACCTGCTCTGCGATCTTTCCGCTGTCATGCCAGCGTGTGTACGCACCATGTCTCTGTCCACCCATCTCGCACCAAAGCTCAGTGTCTTTGGGAGGCACACCTCCTTTGAGTTGGGATCCCTTTGGACAGGCTTCCCTGGTCACGATCACCTTCTTCACTGGCGCTGGTGGTGGAGGGTCAGGCGTGCTCATGGGCGCCGTCTC
This sequence comes from uncultured Myxococcales bacterium, assembly GCA_937902595.1. GTDB lineage: Bacteria > Myxococcota_A > Bradymonadia > UBA7976 > UBA1532 > UBA1532. The sequence continues at coordinate 2,227 of CALELH010000511.1, read as the reverse complement.
CGTCACCGAGGCGTCAGGAGTGACCTTCTTGGGCACAGAAGGGCTACTCTGCTCCGGTTTGGAAGGTTCGCATCCATTCAGAGGCAGCGTCAGGAGCGATCCCAACAGCGCCATTTCAATAAGAGACGAGCACAGGGACGAATTGAACTTTTTCACGGACGATTCCTTCTATCTTCTCACCTACCGAGCTCCGGTGGCGTCGTAAGATCCACAGGTAGCCGACCAGAGACTAGAGTCTCTAGGAACGCGCGCAAGCTGTCGATCTCATAATCGCTCAAATTTACGACCTCAAGGAGCGGGTCTCTCTCTCCTGGTGGTTCATCTTCAGGACTGACCTTGTATTCAATAATCGCCCGAAGATCCCGAAAGCGGCCATCGTGCCCATAGGGCGCCGTCCTCGTCACGTTCCTCAAGCTCGGTGTTCGAAACGCTCCCTCATCAAAGACGCCTACCTGAAGATTGCCCAAACGCCGAGCACGTGGTCCATCGGGATCATCACTGTAGACGCTGGCAGCGTTAAACTCGCTGTTAAGCACCTCCTGCACGCCCATGGCTCGACCGCGAGCGTGGTCATCCTCTGGATGGGCTCCGGACCCCAGATTATGGAATCGGCCGTCTGAGAGCAGCGGTCCGCTATGGCAATGGATACACCCACCAGTCTCGATGAACACAAGGAGACCTTCCTTTGCCCTCTCGGGCATTAAATTCAAAGGCACCTGCTCTCCTGTGATGAGCCCACGAGCGTAGCGGTCGAAGGTCGAGTCTTGGAAACGCAGCTTCCTGAGGAACGCCTCGATGGCCTTTCCCACGTTGGCCAGAACACGGTTGATGGCGACGCGGTCATCCTCGTCCATAGACAGCCAAGGCGCCGTCAACTCCGGCTCATCTTCCCAACCTGGACGCCCGCGAGGTGGGAACCTGTCCGACTCATCCATAGGTGGCATCGGCCCGAAGGACGCTTCATACGCCTGCTTGAAATCTGGATTATTGTAGATCGCGTGAGCGATGTAGAGGCGATCGCTCGCCATCTCATCGGGGTGTTCCAGCGGTGTCTTCGTCTGACCCCAGAGAGTGTCAGCGCGACCATCCCAGAAGAACCACGGCATAGAAGAGATCCCGATGAGAGATGGGACGCTTCGAAAGTTGAGGCCCCCTTGCCCGTCGTAAGACAGGATCTTCGAAAACGCGCCCCGCGGGCTATGACAGGTCGTGCAGTCAACGAATGTGGGACCGAGCTGGTCGGTAAAGAAGAACGCTTGCCCTAGAAGGGCCACATCAGGGTCATCAGCGAAACGGTTGGTCGGATTAGGGAGAGGTGGTCCAGGATTTCCTAAGCTCGTGATCACCCTAATCTCATCGACGGTGAACCCCTCCCTCGGTACAAGGGCCGCGTCCGGCGACATGTCCAGGGGGATCACGTCGGCGAAGGCTGAATCGCTCACACCTGTGTCTGAGGCCCCCTTATCTGCCCGCACCGCTCCGTCTAGAGGGTCCACATCTGGTGACGCTAAAGCGTTGTCGGGGTGATCGACGCCGAGGTCGATCTCACCTTCGTCAAGAGGAAGGCGGGCGCTATCGAGTCCAACCGCTGCGTCATCATCGGCGCTCACTACGTCGTGTTCATCGGAACACCCGATGACGAACGCGATGACCATAATAAGCGCCCCGAACCTCACTGATGGCCCCCTGCCTTTGCTCACAGGTGCACAATACTTGGTCCAAGACATTCACGGCAACCTCTCGACCTTGAGCTAAGGTAGTAGCGTCACAATCTTCAATTATGTCAGGGTCTCTCCTGTCAATTCATGGTGGAGACGGAACTTCATGTCACGGGACCTCACGATAGTCGCGCTGGTCGCGCTCCTCGCTTTGAGCGCGAGCTGCTCTGACTCCAGCTCTGACACAATGACATCCGCCGCTGACAGCTCAATGACCTCAAGGATCGATGATCTCGGGTTCGACGCAGAACTGAGAGACGTTGCGCCGAATGAGACCTTCGACGGAGGGGGCGACTCCGGCGCTGATGAAACCGACGCGACCCCGAACTCAGACGCTGAATCGGCCGACAGCGGCGCTCCACCGCGGTCTCGAATCACCCTGAACGCAGCAGACGCTACGGCTACAGGTCGATACACTCTAATGGACAACGGCAGGATCACCTTAGATCCAAACGGGCAACTAGAGTGGAGTTATCCACCCCAGGTCGGCGGGCCCCGAATAATCCATC
>CALELH010000510.1 GCA_937902595.1 uncultured Myxococcales bacterium | reverse complement strand
GCTAAGGACATCGATGAGCGCCCCCCGTCAGCGAAATCCGTGATTCGGGTTGTGGATGAAGTACTGGCGCGGGTGTCACCGGCGAACGCGTCTCGAACCGTACCACTCCCCGTCGTTTTACCCGGAGTCAATCGAGCTGAACCAACCATCGATGAAGACCCCATCTACATACCTAGAACTGGCCCCCCTCAGTGGCTCTGGGGCGCGCTGTTCGGCATCGTCATCGGAGGCGTCGCCGCAGCTCTGATGCTCCTTCGTTGACCGAGATTCATGTCAATAAGATCGTCTGAGATACTCTGACCACACGTGAGTCAGGTGCGGCTCACTGACCGCGCTGAAGAATGATGAACTCAACACGCCGACTCAGACGTGCGTTATCTGCGGATCGACCATCACCGATGACGTTTGATTCTCCCTGGCCCTGAGCCTCTAATCTCCCAGGAGCGATCCCTGCCTTAATGAGGTAATCACAGACAGCCTGAGCTCGTTCCTGTGCCAGGCTTTGATTGTGATCCTCAGATCCGAAGGCGTCAGTGTGGCCATCCACACGCACCTTTCTAATGTCCGCGCGGCTCCGCATCGCGGCCGCAACATCGTCTAGGATCGAGAAGCTCTCTGGCTTGATGGTCGCCACATCCGTGTCGAAGTAAATTCTTCGCAAATGCCGAATTCGGTCGAACTCTACGACCACCGTCGCGTCGTCCGGGCAGCCATCGGAATCCTTAACCCCGTTCTTATCTTCGGGATGCACTGGGCACTGGTCTGCCGTGTCCGGGAGCCCGTCGCCATCATTGTCAGGATCAGGGCAGCCATCTTTGTCTTCGTGACCGTCGACATCCTCGGCCCTCAAAGGGCAACTGTCGGAGGCGTCAGCCACTCCGTCGGCATCGTTGTCGGTGTCTGGGCATCCATCTGCGTCTTGAAAGCCATCGCGGTCTTCTCGCAGCCTTGGGCACGCGTCAGAGGCGTCTCTTACGCCATCCCCGTCACTGTCATAGCTCGAGCCTCCTCCACCAAAGGCGGCGCTGTCACCGACGCGCCAGGTAAAACCACCGACGACTCGAAACTCCGGAGAGCTGAAGTCCCGTGTCAAACCGCCGCCAGCCCCCATTGAGAAGGCCATCCCATTGTCGCTCAAGAAACGAAAGCCACCCAAGACCTCGACAGGGTGAGGCCCGTTCGTTGGGTGCGCGGTGTCCTTGTAGACGCTCCCGAAAGTCTCGAGGAGAAACTCAACCTGAGGCGCCGATGGCGTCACCCCAAGGGCTGCGCCGTAGGTCACGCCATTGCCGACAGCCAGCGCGGGTAAGACCGCCGTGCGCGTCGGCAACCATCTGTACCCGGCGCCCAGCGCCAATCGCCAACGGCGGGACCGATACTCAGCTGTCATCTTGGGCGTAACGACAAAGTGCCGCGCCGAGAACTCTTCGTCGTCGTCTCCCGTCGGAAACGACATGGCTGCGGTCACCGCGATGGCGAGACCGTCTCTCTTATGAACGCCTAGAATCACCAGCTTAGGGACGAGACGTAGATCGCCCACTCCGCCACCATCATCCACGGACAGATCACTGCTCTTCTTCGCATGGCCAAAGGGCAGCGCCAACGCGACCTCAAGACGCTCACTCAGACCGAAGGTCCCCATCAACTCAAAGGTCGTGAGGTCGTCCACCACAGGGGTTAAGACGTTGCCGTTCTCGTCTCTCTGCACGAGCGGGTTCCGACCATAGTTCACGTATACACCGGCCGTGAGTGCCCCCGGGGGGCTCACGGACGCTCCGTCGACGGAGAAGTAATTCCAGGTCCCTGAAGCGGGATGAAAATGCTGAACATCCTGGGCGAAAACCGGCGTAGTGCATACACAGATGAGCGCAGCGATCGCCACCAAGTGCATCCGAACAATTAAATTTGCGCGCGCTCGCGACATATCCGTCCTTCCGTGGGCGGGTATGGTTATTCGACAATGACCGTAGCGTTGATACTGGGTAGGACAAACAAATTTTATTGGCT
>CALELH010000509.1 GCA_937902595.1 uncultured Myxococcales bacterium | reverse complement strand
TACCAGCGGGCCCCTGCGGACCCTCTGGACCCTGCGCACCATCGGCGCCATTAGCGCCGTCGTTCCCGTCGTTACCAGCGGGCCCCTGCGGGCCCTCTGGACCCTGCGCACCATCGGCGCCGTCGTTCCCAGCCGGGCCTTGCGCGCCATCCGCGCCATCGTTCCCAGCCGGGCCTTGCGCGCCATCGGCACCATCCGCTCCGTCGTTCCCAACTGGACCCGGTTGGCCTTCTGGACCCCGGGGGCCTTGGACTCCGACCGCGCCATCGTTACCAGCCGGACCCTGTGGGCCTTGTATGCCTTGGGCGCCGTCGTTACCGGCCGGGCCTTGTGGGCCTTGTATGCCTTGGGCGCCGTCGTTACCGGCCGGGCCTTGGAGGCCTTCTAGCTCGATTGGGTCTCCGACCCACGCCCCCTCGTTATTGATAATCATCTGACCGTTGACGGAGATGCTTGATGGATTGATGTCACCTGTCACGTTCAAGGCTTCATACGCCATTCGAGAGCGGGCTGATGTGGGCATCCTGTGCCGTGGGATGAGTTCGTCTCCGCCGTTGATGCTTACACCGATGAACAGGGTCTCAATGCCTAAGTCGGCAGCGGAAACATCTTCGTCGGAGAACAGCATCACACGGAATATGCCATTACTGACCTGAACGTCTCGGTGTTCTTCGGTCCAGATCAGGTCGGCGTCTCCCTCTCCGTCGTACATATAGAACGCTAAATCCACTACAGCTGTGACGGGGATGCCTTCATCTTGAAGGGTTCCTTGGTACTCAAGGGGAGGTGTCGCGAGCGCAACCAGTGGAAGAGAGAGGACTAGAAGGATGATTCGCATCATTGATTGCGGTCTCCTATCAGGTGTACTTCTTGGTGAGCGGGATCCCGGTCGCGTGGTGCCTGGACAGGCGTATCCGCGTTGCCAGTATTGAGAAGAACTCCAGATAAAACTGTGAGCATCTGATCAACCTCCCCGGTATGTAGCCGCAACTATAGCGGAGCTTGCCTCCTGTTGTAAAAATACCGCGTCGTTGGATTGTTTTTGCGGTCACCCGAGACGGAGAAACGCTTGAATCTCGACCTAAGCTTAGATGGTATAGAAGGTGTGAAGATACAGGTCTTCGCTAACCGAAGTCGCTTATGAAACCTACTTAGCGTGGCTCTTGAAAGCGGTGATCCTACTACTTAGCCTATCGTAATCCTCAAGCAATAGAGCCTTGGGCTGATCAAGGAAGGTAGGAATTGGACTCCTGGTCTCTGATAAAACAACATGGAGATACAGTGAGATTACGAGATAGATGTGTGCCCCATTTACGACACCTGGAGACTGAATATGCGCCTTAAGAACTTACTTCCCACTCTATGTATTGTCGCGCTCGCGCTCTTCGGCTGTGAGCCCAAGGATGATGATGGCGCAGGTGGCGCAGGCGCTGCAGGTGGCGCAGGTGGCTCAGGGGCTGTAGGTGGTGCTGGTGGCGCAGGTGGCGCAGGTGGCGCAGGTGCTGAAGGTGGCGCAGGTGGCGCAGGTGCTGAAGGTGGCGCAGGTGGTGCTGGTGGTGCAGGCGCTGAAGGCGGCGCCGGTGGAGCAGGCGGCGCAGGTGGCGCTGGTGCAGGTGGTGGCGCAGGTGGCGCAGGTGGCGCAGGCGGCGTAGGCGGCGCAGGTGGTGCAGGTGGTGCAGGTGGCGGTGTAGGTGGTGCAGGTGGCGCTGGTGGTCAGCAAGCCGCATGCATGCCCGAGGACTGTGGTCCACGTCCGAATCGACCGGTCTGCCAAGGCGGATCAATTGACTGTGTTCGAGGAGATGGCGGTGAGTGTGGATGGAGCATCAACAGCCCCGACGCCGACAATGATGGTCAATGCGACGGACAAGACACCTACTGCAATACTGATGGTCAACCCCTGACGTGTCGACGAGCAAACCCTCCCTGTGAACCAGGTACGGTACCGGAGGTCGTCAATGGGTGTTTTACGAACCGATGTGTCGATTGGGCACAGTGCGCTGACGCCTCTGCAGGCGGGGGCGGCGAGGGTCAGGCCTGCGGTAGCCGTGGATTGGCTCAATGTCCCGCCGGCCAATTCTGCAATTTTCCCCTCGAATCAGACTGCGGTCGAACTGATCGACCTGGACAGTGCATGGTGATCCCTGAGGCCTGTGGTCGAATCTCACAGCCTGTCTGTGGTTGCGACGGCCAAGACTACGCGAACCCCTGTCTGGCCCACACCCGCTCCGTCTCAGTGGACTCCGAAGGTGAGTGCGCCCCGGCGGACTGTGACGACACCGAGGTCTTAGTCGACGGAGACTGTCTACCAGCATGTACAGGTAATAATGACTGTGGACGTGGCTTAACCTGCAACGCTGAGGACGTCTGCTTGCCTGCTCCAGGTGCAGGCGGGGGCGTGGGGGCGGCTGTTTGTTATGGCTGGTGCGGTGACCACTAATCGGACTTGAGCGACTACAGACAGGACGACGCGCTTCGCGGAGGGGTGAACGGGGCGCCATCTAGGCGCTCCTGAACACCTTTTCGCTTAGGGCTGACCTCGAGGTCCTAGCTAAGAACTCTTGGTCAGATCGAAGGACTCAAGCAGACCGTCGAAGTCCGTCAGGCTGGCGGGGAGAATGACCTCAGTGCCGTCCGTCGCCAGATTGCTCATCTGCTTAAGGTATTGTTGGGAGATTTGCATTTGGACGGCCTCTTGGCCATTGGGCTCGGAGATTGCCGCGCCGACCTTCTGAATAGAGTTCGCCGTCGCTAGGGCCACCGCCAAGATCTCCTTCGCGTGGCCTTCCGCTTCGTTAATGCGACGTTGTTTCTCACCCAAAGAGAGGTTGATGAGCTCCTGCTTACGTCCCTCGGAGTCATTGATTTTGGCCTGTCGATGACCCTCAGCGCGGGCGATCATCGCGCGACGATCCCGCTCGGCGGTCATCTGCTTCTCCATGGAGTTCTGCACACTGAAGGGAGGCGCGATGTTCTTTACCTCATACCGGTGTACCCGCAGCCCCCAATTAGCCGCCGCATGACTGAGCACATCGACCACCTTGGCTGAGATGCGCTCCCGCTCTTCGAAGGTCTTATCCAAATCAATTTGGCCGATCACTGAGCGGGTCGTGGTCTGCGCTAATTGCACCGCTGCGTACTCGAAGTCCGTGATCCCATAGCTGCTCTTTACCGAGTCGACGATGCTCAGATAGATGACCCCATCTACGAGCACCTTCACGTTATCTCGGGTAAAGCACTCTTGAGGTTCTACGAGGGTCGCTCGCTCTCGCAGGTCCTGTTTGAAGACCACATTGTCGATGAAGGGGATCAGGATATGGAACCCTGGACCGAGGGTGCTGTGGTACTTCCCGAAGCGCTCTACAATGAACTCTTCTTTGTTGGGGACAAGTCGAATGGACTTCGTAAACTTGTAGAGCACATAAATGCTCAGCAGTCCCAAGATGATCTCTGATCCATCACTGAGCATCGAAAATAGTTCACTCATCGTCTGCTCCCTTATTTCACTGAGGTCTGAACGGTTTGGATCACGGACTTCAAATTGGCCAAGTCTACGGGTAGAACCGAGATCTGTGCCGTGTCCAAGATATCTCCATAGGCGGCGATAAACTGTTCGGCGAGCTGCACCTTGACCGCGCTGTTTCCTCCGGGCGCGGCGATGGCTGTCGAGATCGCTCGCACCCCTTGGGCAGTCGCCTCCGCGACTAACTCAATCTCTTGTGCTTTTCCTTCGGCCTCGTTGATGCGGCGCTCTTTCTCTCCCTGGGAGAGGTTGACCGCCTCAATTTGATCGCCTTCGGAGACGAGCACGACGGCGGTCCGCTCACCATCCGAGATGGTGATTTCGGCGCGCTTGTCCCGCTCGGCCTCCATCTGCTTTTCCATGGTCTCAATGATATGCTTGGACGGCTCGATGTTCTTGATCTCGTAGCGAAGCACCTTGATGCCCCAGCTGTCTGATGCGGTGTCGATCTCACGCACGATATTACTGTTGAGTAGGTCTCGCTCAGAGAACGTCGTGTCCAAGTCGATCTTACCCACCTCGGAGCGCATGGTGGTCTGCGCGAGGTTTACGGCCGCGTTTCGGTAGTTGGAGATACCGTATGAGGCGGCCGCTGCATCTACGACCTGTAGATAAACCAAACCATCTACTTCGACTTGGATGTTGTCGCAGGTGATGCAGGATTGGCTCG
>CALELH010000508.1 GCA_937902595.1 uncultured Myxococcales bacterium | reverse complement strand
TGCGTCGCTGGACCTCCATATTCTTGAGCTGGCGCTTAAGCACCTTAATTCGATCACGAGCACGGCGTCGGTCAATCTCGAGCTTCGTCTCGCCCGGTCCACGACCGCCAATCCCACCAGCGAGGCGGGAGAACGCCGACGTCTTCTGGGCCAGGCGAGGCAACAGGTAATTGAGCTGGGCGACCTCGACGGCGAGCTTTCCTTCTCGCGTATTCGCCCTCCGTGCGAAGATGTCCAAGATCAACATGCTTCGGTCGATCACCTTGAGATCAGTCGCGTCGGCGATCGCCCGGACCTGATTAGGCGACAGGTCCTGGTCAAAGATGACTAGCTCGCAGTCCTCCTGCATTGAACGTAGCAAGAGCTCGTCAAGCTTACCTTTGCCGATCATATACTTGGGATCATAGGAACGGCGCCTCTGAATGATCGCGTCCACGATCACGACTTCAGCCGTATTCGCGAGCTCGTTAAGCTCTTTTAGGAAGAGGTTCGGATCGCCCTCGTCAGCAGGCGTGTTGACGTGAACCGCGATGGCGCGCGTCTGACCCTCGGTCTCAACAGTTCCAACGGTGCGACGACTAAACTCTTCTTCAAGAGACTCGATGAAATCGAGGAAGTCTGTCTCGTCACTCCACACGTCAGTGTGCACAGGCTCCGCATAGGCAAAGTCACTGCCGCCGGGCAAGATATGTGTGTGGTACATGCTGCTCGGCTGGCCATCATGCCCTACCCCCAAGGCGACGATGAGGTCGAGCCTCAAGCGAACAAGGTCAGTCAGATCGTCCTGAGTCAAAGCCTCATTGCGTAGATGCGTGTGAACCAACCGAATACCACGAAAACGTCCGTGCCCTGCCCGAGAGCGACCGAGGTCTGGGATAAACAGTTGGTCAGCGTCTCCAACGATCACGTGCCTCACCCGACCGCGGCGATCCAGGGTGACTCCAATCTGCCTCCCGATCTCATGGGAGAGCTCACACAGCGTCGTCGCGAAGGGTGGCGTCACGATCGCCTGCTGCGGCACTTTACGATTGTAGAGTCGCTCTAAACGACTACGTTGGGCGGGCTTAAGCCCCTGTACGTTTCCATGGACCTTCAGCGTATGCTCCTTTGCACGTTCGACGCGCGTTGTAAGACCAGGGTTTCGAAGCCGCTAGGTTTAAGTATACTGCCGCCCTCGATCAAGTGAGAAGTTGAATAATGACGCGAGACATCGATCCTGAGACCCATGGCGCCGCTAGAATCAGCGCCCTGTTACTGGCCTGCGGTCTCCTGATCGGTCATGCGCTCTACTTTAATTTCCTGAACGACGACGCGTTTATCTCCTTTAGATACGCCGATAATCTCGTCCGGCATGGTGAGCTTGTCTTCAACCTCGGCGAGCGAGTCGAAGGCTACACAAATTTTCTTTGGACCATACTCATGGCCGGCGTCATGGGCTTGGGGCTCGACGTCGGGATCTGGAGTCGTGTCCTCGGCGTAGCGTGCGCCCTAGGCACCTTGCTCGTCCTCACACGATTCTCGACACGTCTCTCGGGTCAGCCGTCTTACAAGGACGTCATCGCAGGCCTCCTTCTCGCGGCCGCCCCGGCCTTCGCGTGCTGGTCGACGGGCGGGCTAGAGACCCAGCTCTTTACCTTTCTTCTGGTCCTCGGGTGGACCAGCTATCTCGACGCCATCTTTAACGATGACACCCAGCTCTATCGTTGCGCTGTTTGGTTCGCGCTGTCGGCCATGACCCGTCCCGAGGGCATGCTCGTCTTTGGGCTCATGGGCATCTATCACGTCTTTTGGATGCTCGTCGTCGAACGTCGATGGCGGCCCAGCCGACAGGAGTATCTGTGCGCGGGCACATTTCTGGCGCTCTTTGGACCGTACTTCGCCTGGCGCTGGTCCTATTATGGGTGGCCATTCCCAAACACGTACTACGTGAAGACAGGCGCGATGAACTTCTGGGCACCGGGCACCCGATATGCCCTGTCGTGGATCCAAAGCCACCTACTTTGGCTCTTTCCACTTCTGGCAGCGGCCGCCTTCAAGGGTGTTAAACGAGAAGAGCGGCCGGTGCTCTACTTAGGTCTATTTCTATCGGTCATCTACACCCTGCACGTCATGAGAGTGGGCGGAGACTTCATGGGCCTCCACCGGTTTCTCGTACCTGTAATGCCTATACTCGCGATGATCTCAGCCCTAGGGATCAGGTGGCTCATCACGATCGCCACCGAGCACCAACGCTGGAGACGGCCCCTCGCTGCGATGGGGATCGTCTTGTTGGTGTACGGCGGCCTCCACGTGGTTCGAGTCGACCGGCAAGCGATGACCGTCGGGAGCGATCAAGGCGTCGATAGAATCGGCTGGCTCAAGATGTTTCATGGTCAGTGCGAATCCATCGGGCGCTGGCTCGCGGCGAACGCACCGGAGGACGCGGCCATCGCGACGACGGCCGCGGGGATCATCCCCTTCTACTCCCGTCTCTATACGGTCGATGTGCTCGGCTTGAACGACGAGTGGATCGCCCACAACGTCAAGGCTCATGGTAATCGCCCCGGACACACCAAGAGCGCTCCCTTGAGTTACGTACTGAAGAAGCAAGTCGATTACTTGATCTATCACCCCACAATCGCGAAGACGAAGCCTCGTAGATCTGAACGGGATCAGCGATCATGGCGAGCGCGGGGCTACTCGTGGAACACCGTCGAGGTGCCCAATCTGGACCCACCATGGTGGGGATTCTGGAAGCGGAGTCGGCCAGGGACCGAGTGAGAGCTTAGGCCAAACCGACGAGCGGCCCGTCACAGAACTCAGGGTTTCCAAAGCTTGTGTCATCCAGGCCCATAAGATGAAGCACCGACAAAAGCATATGGTTGTGAGGGACCCCTTCATATTGGAGGAAGCGGCCCGTCCGTAAACGTCCGCTCGCGCCGCCAGCCAGGAAGAAGGGCATTCCCGAGTGGCTGTGAGTGTTTCCTCGGCTGATCTCATTGACCGCCAAGACGAGAGTGTTATCGAGCATGGTGCCCGATCCCTCGGGGATCGAGGCCAACTTATCGAGCAGGTAGTTCATCTGCTCGCTGTACCAGACGAGCATCTGCTCCCACTGGCCCTGAAGACTCATGTTGGAATCTCCAGAGTGAGACAAGCTGTGGCCCTCGTGATCGTTGAGTCCCATGAAGGTGAATCGCAACGCGTTGACCGCCGAGGAGCACTGGATGCTCCCAATTCTGGTGACGTCACACGCCATGGCGTTCACCATGATGTCGATCTGGGCTCTGAGCAGCCCGCGGAACTCGGCCTCCCCCATCACGTCCATAGGCATCGGGCCTGAAGGCAAACAGTTCTCGCTCCGCTCGGCGATGACCCCGAGACGGCGCTCAAGATCCCGAAGAGAGTCTGCATGATGCTCGAGTTTCCTACGATCCTCCGAGGCCAAGTTGGTCGAGAGCTTAGCGAAGTCAGCGTGCACGAAATCCAGGACTGATTTGCGCCGGAGCAGCAATCGCTGAACGGCCGCCTCATCCATCGGCTCGCCCGAGATGTTCCCAAAGGTGCGCGCGTACGCTGCGACTGGATCGTTCTCCGGGGCCACCGGCTGCTCGACACCTCGATAGATGATTCTCGATCTCGGGATCGCCTCTTTCACGCGAACACCAAGCTCAAGGGAGCCAAGCGCTGTCGGTGGCTGTAATCGGTTCACCAAATGCTGGTCAACAGAGAGCCCGCCACCCCATCCTGCCCGACGCCCATCGCCACCAACGAAGTCCCCTTCGGTGATGACTGCGCCCGTAAGCACACTCGCCATACCACGCTGATGAGGGCCACCCGGCCCATGGCGCGCTGCCGTCATGTCGAGGCCATCGAGGATCACGAGAGCGCTCTTGTGGGCTTCAAGGGGCGCCATGATGGGACCAAGCTCAAAGTTCGTCTCTGTCGAGCCCTCACGAGGCTGCCAAAGCTCTCGCTTAGTGCCATTCGGTTGATAAAAGACGATCAGGCGAGTGGGAAAACTCTCGGACGTCTGGGCCCGGCCCAACATCGGCATCTGCAAGAGCGGCAACGCCAAACTGCTGCCCGCAGCCAACTTGAGGAATCGCCTCCGTGAGAACGTCATTGGGCGTCTCCTCGGCGGTACTTAAAGACGCGATGCATCACAAATGAACGCACCAAAACCCTAAAGTCATAACCGCTCTCGAGGTAATCACTGAACATAGACTCTAGTGTACACCCATCTCCATCACCTTCGCCCCTGCCCGCTCCATAGCGGAAGACCTGGGTGGTCACGCAGCGGTGTACCTGCTCGCTCGTAGCCATGCGATGAGCGAGCTCATCGACCCCGTAAAAGGGGCCATTGATGTCCGTGGTTCCAACCACCTCGCCGCGCGCGTCCACGGGATGTCCATTCTGCATCTCTCGCCATTGACCGACCTCGTTAAAGTGCTCAAAGCCGAGGCCTAAGGGATCGATCAGCTTGTGGCATCCAGCGCAGGCAGGATCTTCCGTATGCGCTTCAAACAGCTGCCGAGTCGTTAGGTTTGGATCTGGATCTGGCGCGACGGCCATCGCGTCCGCAGGTGGAGGTGGGAGCGCAGTGCAAAGCAGCTGCTCACGAACGAAGACCCCCCGGTGAACAGGTGAGGTCATATTGGGCTTCGCCGTGACCGCGAGCAACGCTGGCTGACTCAAGATGCCAACCCGCTCCACACCGACGGGATCGAAGGCCAGCTCAAAGGGCTTAGAGAACAGCGCCTCAACGCTTCCGTCCTGGGACCACACGGCCCGCTCGACGAAGTCCTGGAACTGGTCGTACATGCGGAGCGCGTCGTCCTCATCAAAGGTTGGATGATATCGCGGGTCGCGGTCTATATATGGGACCTGGTCCACGTGCAGCCACTGAGCGAAGAACGTCCAGAAGGCGAGCTGCGCCTTTGGGTCATCCAGCATGCGATCGACCTGCTCCGCCAACACCTCGTCCTTCGTCAGGTCACCAGAGAGAGCGGTCGTAAAGAGCTCGTCGTCCGGCATGGTTCGCCATAGAAAATAAGACAGGCGGGAGGCCAACTCAAAGGCGGTGAGCTTGCGGAGCGTAGGATCTTCCTCAACGGGCTCTCCCTGCTCAAGTCGATATAGGAAGTTTGGCGACTGCAGCATGGCTTCGATAATCAAGGACAGCCCGGCGCCCCGATCTTCGGCCTCACCTGCGCCGATGCCATACAGCATCGTCAGCCGAGCGACCTCTACGACGGTCAGAGGTCGGCGCCAGATACGCGCCCCGGTCTCTTCAATGAAGTTCGCCACACATTCGCCCCAGGGCCGCCCAGCTTCGCAGGGGGCGTAGGTCTCGAGGTCTGCGGCGACAGCGCTCGCGACGAACTCCGCGGCCTGCATCATGCGCTCGGTGTGCAGGGGCGTCACCTGGAGGGCGCGCGCGTTATTGTCGAAGCCGAGCATCTCCTCTTCAGGCGGAAAGTTAATCGTGCTGGGTAGCTTGATCCCAAATAGATCGCGGACCGTGTTTCGGTACTCCAGGCCCGTCAGACGGCGTGGGAGCGTCGCCCCAGGCTCGAATGTGTGGTCGTCCACGCAAGGGACCGGCGTCACATCCACAGGTGGAGGCTGGTTCGGACTCGCAGGAGGAATCGCTGGGGGTGGAGGTGGACCCTCCTCGCAGGCACAGAGATACACGGCCACCAAGAGAGTGAACACTGCGCACCAGCGATGAGACGATCTATTGAACACGATGGCCTGAATTATTGTGGTTTCGCGTATCCGCGTCAAAAGACATTCTGAACACGATCTCCGATGGCGACGAAATTAATCTTCGATCGCCTGTCGAATATCTTCAACCAGATCGTCGATGTGTTCAATCCCAGTACTAAGACGAATGAGTCCATCATCAATGCCCAATTCTTCGCGAATCTCAGCAGGTACGCTCGCGTGAGTCATGATTCCTGGATGCTCTATGAGGCTCTCGACGCCCCCTAGACTCTCAGCGAGCGCGAACACCTTGCATCGCTCCAGGACTCTCGTCGCCATGGCGAGTCCGCCCTCGACAATGAAGCTAATCATCCCACCAAAGCCGCTCATCTGACGTGCCGCGAGCGCGTGCTGCGGATGACTCGGCAAGCCTGGATAGATGACCTTAGTCACCTTGGGGTGTGCCTCCAGCCAGGAAGCTAAGTGCATCGCGTTCGATTGATGTTCACGCATTCGGATCGCCAGGGTCTTAGTTCCGCGCATCACCAAGAAACAATCCATCGGACCCGGCGTCGCCCCAACAGACTTCTGGATAAACCGGATACGATCGGCGGCGGCGTCATCATTCGTCATGACGACGCCCATCACCACATCGCTGTGACCGCCCAGGTACTTGGTACAGCTGTGCACAACCATGTCAGCGCCCAGGGCCAGAGGATTCTGGAAATAAGGGGACATAAAGGTGTTGTCGACGATGACCTTGATACCCCGCGCGTGGGCTCGCTCTACGATGGCAGAGATGTCCGCAAGCTTCAGGAGTGGGTTCGTCGGTGACTCAACCCAGATCGCCTTCGTGTTCGGCTGAATGTGCGCCTCGAAGGCTCCCGGATCCGTGAGATCCGTGAAGCTAAAGCTCCGCGCGGCGTGCGCAAACACCTGAGAGAATAATCGCCGAGTGCCTCCATAGACATCATCCATGCTGATGACATGGGCCCCCTCACCGAGCCAGTGAACGACGGCCGCCGTGGCTGCGCAACCACTGGAAAAGGTGATGCCGTGTCGCGCCCCTTCAAGTGAAGCGAGGTTATCCTCGAGCGCGTGACGTGTCGGGTTATCCGCTCTACTGTAATCGTATCCCTGGTGAACACCTGGCGCCGACTGGACGAAGGTGCTCGTCATATAGACTGGGGTGCAGACTGCTCCCGTAGACGGATCCGGCTCCTGGCCCGCGTGAATGGCGCGGGTCTCAAAACGATGGGCCACGGTTGGACTCCTTTACGCTTGTCGTCGATGAGCGAGAAAGTCGATGACGTCGATCTTTGTGATGACGCCCCGGACCTCGCCCCGCTCCCAAACGACGACGACTTTTCCTTGGTTAAAGATGTGATTAAAGAAACCAAATGGGGCGTCAGGATCGGCCACCTCGTAGGCGTCATTCATCACGTTAGCGACCTTCGCGTCTAGGGACTCCATCCCCTTCTCAAGTAGCGTCTCGAGTAGCACTGACTCGTTGACGATGCCGACCAGATGACCCTGGTCCACAACGGGGATCTGACTAATCCCGAGGGACTTCATCAGGTCGATAACATCCCGAACGCTGTCGTCCTTGGACACAGTAAACACCTTGGGAGGCTTGCTCGCCAAAAGGTCTCTAATGGTCCCGAGGCCGCCCTCTGGGTCGAGGAAGCCATTCTCGCGCATCCACTCATCATCGAAGATCTTATTGAGGTAACGACTCGCGCTGTCGGGCAACAACACGAGGATGTTCGCCTTACGATTAATTTTCTCAGCGTATTTGATGGCGCCCATCACCGCGGCCCCACCGGAGCCACCTGTATAGATGCCTTCATGACGAGCGAGCGCTCGAGTCGCGTCAAAACACTCCTTGTCGCTCAGCTGGATGACCTCATCGATAATGCTGAGATCGATGGTCGTCGGAAAGAAGTCCTCCCCAATGCCCTCCACCTTATAGGAGTGCGCGGGTACGACCTCACCTGTCTTCCAAAAGTCGTAGTAGACAGACCCTTCGCAGTCCACGCCGACCAACTGAATCTCAGAGTTCTTTTCCTTAAGAAAGGACCCTGTCCCAGAGATCGTACCGCCCGTGCCGAGGCCAGCGACGAAGGCGTCTAGCTCTCCGCCCGTCTGCTCCCAAATCTCGGGTCCAGTGCTCTTATAGTGAGCTTCGGTGTTATCCAAGTTGTGATACTGATTTGCGTAGAACGCGCCCGGAGTCTCATCAGCGATCCGTCGACTGACGGAGTAGTAGCTCCGTGGATCCTCTGGTTCGACCTCGGTCGGAGTGATCACCACCTTGGCGCCAGCGGCTCGCAGAGCCTTAACCTTCTCCATGGACTGCTTGTCGGGCATCACAAAGACGCACTTATAGCCTCGGAGAGCTGAGACCATAGCCAAGCCCATGCCAGTGTTTCCACTCGTCGCTTCGACGATGGTCCCCCCAGGCTTAAGCTCGCCGCGCTTCTCAGCTTCGTTAATGATGTTCAGAGCGATCCGATCCTTCATGGATCCGCCCGGGTTCAAATAGCCTAATTTGCAGTAAATATCGGCTTCCAGACCAGCACTCAGTCGATTGAGCCTGACGATGGGCGTTCCGCCAATCGCTTCAGACACATCGGCCACAGCCCCCTTCATCATGGCAGCTCTCCCTCAAGTGTTTGACTTACAAAGGTAATCTCGGGCGCCATTATATGCACAAAAGTGCCGCGTAGATCGCCCCTCAAAACAACTGAAATAAAACATAAGTATAATCAGACTGTTACAGAGGACGAATGAGATACATTTGAAAAAAAACGCTCGATTTCTTGGCGCAATGACGAAATATATCCTACATGTAAGAAAACGTAGGAGGTCAAGCATGTCAGAGTATCGCGGTCCGGAACGTCGTAGCCATCGACTCTTCGTCACTCAGAACACTGAGTACCACGTCAGCACTGAGACATGCGTGGGCGTTCGTGATCTATGGAGTGGCCAGTGGCGATCCGATCATCCAGCCGTAGGACGCCGACTATTCGGTGCTGTCCTACCTGGTCCAAACGGTCTTGAGCCTATCGATGAACCCTCTGTCAATTGCATGCTTTGGTTTGAGAACGGCGAGAGCGATATCCTGACGAGCAGATTGACAGCGATCACTCGACCTTCTAAGCGCTCTTCCGAACGATACGCGGTCTAAAAGCCCCACGGTCTACCTCTCCCCACCCCGCGCCAGTAAAATCTTGTTATTAAAGGTTAATCTCGAATACAGCCTACTCAAAAAAGGCGAAAACCTGCCGATTCAAAGAAAATGGTCGAGCCCCAAGTAAATATCGTCTGGACACAGGCCCTACACCCGGCTATTTTCCGTCGCTAAAATCTTATAGCTAGGAGACCACGTCATGGGATTGTTCGGAGGCGGCGCACTTCGTCGTCAGATTCAGGCTTTAACATCTGAGCTGGAATCGATTCGACGAGACCTCTCCAAGGCTCAGGAAGAGACCGGCGGATTACGCCGGCAACTGGCCGACCGAGAGCAGGCGGTTCGCGACGCGCGCGATGGAAAAAAGAAGTCTGACGATAAGCTGAAGAAGGTGACGACCGCCAAGCGGTCTGCCGACAGCCGACTTGAGGAGCAGCGGGATCGCCTCGCCTACCTCGAGGATGAGTTGAAGAGCTATCGCAAGGAGCTTCTCCAGGCCAAGGAAGAGGCGGAGCGGGCACAAGCCCGTCTGTCCAAGGGCTTGCCCGCTGCGCCAAAGAAGACCGTAAGTGAAGACAAAGACACGGCTGAAGAGGCACCTAAGAGCGCGCCTCCCCGCCCTCTTGATCCAGCGCGCGTCGACCGTCGCGTAGAGCGTCTTGAAGAGAAGCTCGCGGTCGAGCGAGACTTCAAAGACGAGTTGAAAGATCGAACCAGTCGGGCCGAACAGGTCGCAAGAGACGCGGACAGGCGCCGAGTCAGCGACCTAAATAAAGCCGACGCAGTGGTTCGTGATCTTCAGCATAGCCTGCGAAGTGAGCGAAGGGCGTACAAGATCCTGCAGCTTCAATACGAGGCTCAGCTCGAACGATTGCGCGCCGCCGGGATCGAGATCGAGGTCGTAGCGACACCGGAGATTCCTGCCGCTCCTGAGGCGGAGGCCGCTCCTGAGGCGGAGGCCGCTCCTGAGGCGGAGGCCGCTCCTGAGGCAGAGGCCGCTCCTGAGGCAGAGGCCGCTCCTGAGGCGGAGACCGCTCCTGAGGCGGAGGCCGCTCCTGAGGCAGAGGCCGCTCCTGAGGCG
>CALELH010000507.1 GCA_937902595.1 uncultured Myxococcales bacterium | reverse complement strand
GGCGCTGGTGGTGCCGGTGGCGCTGGTGGTGCCGGTGGCGCTGGTGGCGGTGAGGTCGAGGCTTTCGAGCGCTATAACGGTAAGTGGATCACCGTCCGCCATGAGAGCCAGATGGACGGATGCGGCAACGGCATCGCTGACTTCACCGGAAACTCGGAGATCATCCGCTGGGGTGTGCGGACGGCCGAATTTGTCAACGAGCAGGTCAATTACACCTGCGATATCGCCGGTCCAAACACCATCGAATGCCGGAACCTGCGCTTCTTCAACGGCGCCATCTACTTCAACTGGGATATGACCTCTCGCCTCGTGGGCGACGGCCAGATGGAGCGCACGGGCACCCTGGTCATGGAGTGTGGTCAGGCGGGCGGTTGCGCTCAGATCGAGGCGAACTTAGGCGTACAACTTCCTTGCACATCAGACCTCCGCGAGGACGTCATCCACGTGCCGTATGAGGAAGACTGCGCGGCGGGAGACGTCGACGATATGGCCGAGCCTCTGGACGGGGTTTGGGCGACGGTAGGCGCGCAGATCACTGGTATGAACGAGTGCATGCAGACCGCCGAGGAGCTGCGCCGCTTCTACGATTGGACCCAGATCGGGACGACTCCGGACGCTATCGAGTTTACTCAGGGTGACCAGACCATCATCGCCGATCGAGATGGCAACAGCTTCACCGGTGAGCGCACCGTGACCTTCTGGGGCGCTGATTGGGAGGTCCGCGCGGTCGAGAGCGTCTCTGGCGGATACACGGCGAATAACCGAATGTTCCGACGCTACGTACTTCAGGGCAACTGCGCCCAGGGCAACTGCGAAAACGCTCCAGTGCCCATCCCTTGCCGAACCAAGTTCGTCGTCTGCGCTAAGCACGTAGAGTAACCCTCATCATCGACGCGGCGTCTCATCCCATTGAGCTGAGATGAGACGCCTCCGTCAGACGACCACGGGAGACCATGGTGCGTTTTTCACACCTCAAGTGCATCGTGATCGGCGTGATCTGCGTCTTCGCATCCGGGCTCATGACGACCACGTCGGCGGGCCCTTGGTTTAAGCATCGCTTCGGCGAGCTTCGGGCGTATCATGGCGATTGGCTGAACGTCTGCGAGGATGGAGGCGCCGGCCAGTGCCGCACAGTCCAGACATATGTCGGCAGCGGGAAGGATCGCTTCTTCGGCGAGAGTAAACTCTCGGTCTACATCGAGCACAATGACCGCGTCTCCGTGGAGGTCTACGACATGGGTATGCCTGCGCTGACAGGTGCCTCGCTCAGATTCGATTTCGGGGATCAGATCATCTCCGTACCGGCTGACCAGTGGCGAATCGGCGCGAGAGATGCAGAGAATGTGGCTGAGACAGTGTTCATTCCACCCAGCGAAATCTCAACTCGGCTGGTGACTCTCATCCGCGCCAAGGCGCGTCTCAAGGTGACCTATCCCCTGCACGGTGCGGACTCAGGGATCGCTCCCTTCTCGTTGCGGGGGTCCAACGCAGCAATCGCAGCCCTCAAGACGCACATGGCCACTCGTCGGCCGTAGGGCGCAACTCATCGGTCGCTGCCTGCCTCGACGGCCTGACGCTCAGAGAACTAAGGACGGCTCCGCCGTGACGCCGAAGACGCCTCGACGGACATCACTGCGGTCAGCGAACGCCGTATTCTCAAGGCGAATGGGTAGAAGGCTGATGCAATTGATGGACGGTTTAGGGTAGATTCGGCCCATAGTATGCCGTTCCAGACCCCCAGATTAATCAGAGTTGTGCGCCTGCTCTATTGCCTCTTGGCCCTATGCATCACTGGCTGTGGGGAGAGGACCCCGCCCGCCGATCGGGTCGACGCTTCCCTAGACGTTCAGATGACCAAAGAGACGGATGGAGCGTCAGCAGACGCCTCCTCTCTACTCTCCGACGGTGTACCCGATGCCGGCTCAGACGCGGACGCCATCGTAGCGACCGACGCACGTCTCTCTGTCACCGACGCCGGTCTGAATGATCCCCAGGATATGAGCTCGGCGGTCGACGTTAGCGATGACGCCTCGCCAGAGGAGAAGGTCTGCGTTCCCATGGCCGAGGGCTGCGATGAGATCTCCCGTTGGGGCCACGGCGACGCGAGCCGCTACCCTATCGTCTTGGTCCATGGCTTCTTTGGGTGGGATGAGGTCCTCTGGGTCGAGTATTTCTATGATATCCCGGCGACCTTGCATGAGGCTGGCTTCAGCGTGTTCGTGGCCCAGGTCGATCCCATCAACAACAGCGAGGTGCGCTCGGAGCAGCTCGCCCGCTTCGTCGACGAGGTGCTGCGCTGTACATGCGCGGAGAAGTTAAACTTCATCGGTCACTCCCAAGGCGGACTAGACGCTCGCTACCTGACAGGCCCCCTAGGCTACACCGAAAATGTGGCCTCGATTACGACGATCTCGAGCCCCCATCGTGGCTATCAGATGGCGGAGGATGCCTCTCAAGGCGGTGAGTTAGGGCTTCGGTTTCTTGAGACCATCACTGGGTTGATGTCCTGGTTCATTCGGGGCAACCCAGAGCGACCCAATGACCTCAGAGAGACCCTGCGATCCATGTCCATCACTGCACGACAGGCATATAACGAGGCCTGGCCTGACCCACCGGAGGTCCCCATCTACAGCTTCGCTGGGTTTACCAACCCGCTGACGAACGGCGGCGAGGTCTGCGCTCGAGGTGAGCGACCACAGCCACGACGGGGGGACCTGATCGAGCCCGCGCTTATGGTGCCGTACGCCATCCTCGGAGGCCCCGGGACGCCCAATGACGGAATCGTGACCGTAGAAGCATGTATCTGGGGGCGTTTCATGGGATGCATCGCCGCCGACCACTTTGACCAAATCGGTCAGATCTCCGGACTCAGCGACTTCAACTTCAGGCGGTTCTACCGAGAACAGGCCCGATTCTTGGCTGCCGAAGGTCACTAAGCTCCTACCTTCCTCGTTGACCGCCGTTGACCCTAGGGGGCAGCCGCACGACTATGGACCCTTGAACTCTACAAAGCTCGGAGACCCACATGAAGATCCCTCTGTCGTCTGTCCTCGCCCTGATGTGCTGCTCATTGATTTTAGTTTGGGGGTGCTCCGAGACCACGACCAACGCCGACGGCTCTGGCGGAGCCGACGCGACGACTGACGCCGCCGCACAGGGACACGATGATGGTCTAGCCGGACAGGGTGGAGCCGCCGGACAGGGTGGAGCCGCCGGACAGGGTGGCGCGGACGCTGCCGGTGGTGGTGGTGGCATCGGCGCTGAAGGCGGCCAAGGTGGCGCCGCTGGAGAAG
>CALELH010000506.1 GCA_937902595.1 uncultured Myxococcales bacterium | reverse complement strand
CGGACCAGGGCCCAGCAGACGCTGCGTTCATCAACGATATGGCGATGCTGACCGACGCCATGGCTTCGGATACAGCACCCAGTGATGCAGACCAGCCGGACCCCGCATCGGATGTGGGACCGGCGCCAGGTGATGCTGGGTCTTCCGAGTCCTCGGACGCTGGGTGCGACTGCTCCAGTACCCAATCCAGCCGGTCAAGCCAACTTCTGGTGGCAGTGGCACTCGTGCTGCTCGGGCTCCGTCGCAGGCGAAAATTAACTCATTAGCGGCCGACATAGGTGTCGCACGAATCTTGAGACCAGCTCCGGCGACACGTCATTGGTCAGCTAATGTGTGACGAAGAAAAGAATGTATGGCATCTCATTGGGTGGTGTTCGGGAACTGACTGATGCGCCCTCTTGAGTCCTGGAATGGACGTCAGAAAAAGGTGAAGGATATGAAGTTGTGCACAAAGCTGGTGATCATCACATCGATTTGGACCTTTCTACACAGCCCGACGCTCATGGCTCAGGCACCCGCGAGTACCGTGGCCGCGGCCGATGCACCCGACGCGACCGATTCAGAGACCAAGGCGTCGACCGATGAGAAGACTGAGGATGTAAGCAGCGACCGAAAGTTGGATCTCAAGAAGTACAAGGACGAGCTCTTCGAGATGGTTGGTGCGGACGAGAGTGGAAATGTCAGGGTCGTGAAGTATCGTGATGACTTTACGGGAAGAGACTGGTTCTGGGCCTCCGCGTCGGGCCTTGGCCTCGGCTTAGGCGTCGGTTTGGCTGGAGGGGTCATCGCCGCTGGTGTAAGCGGCTCTTTGGATGGCATCGTCATGGGTCTCGCATTAGGCACTCTGTCCGGCATGTTCCTAGCGCCCATTGGGGTTGGGCTCTACGGATCAGCGAATGAGTTCTCTGGACGCTATTTCGGCGCCTTCGTCGGTGGGACCGGGTTGGGACTCCTATCTCTTGGTTTGATCAGTGTTACCGATCTCGATCCTGAGATCGGGTATGTCGGTCTCTCGGCCATCCTTATTGCGCCAACGGTGCTTGGCTCCGTAGCCGGTTATTTCCTGTCGATCGACAAGCGTCCATCCAGCGCCCCTCGCTCGGCGTCGCTCTTGGACTACAACCCCAGCGACGGGCTCCGCCTGAGCGTCCCGGCCCTGGGATACTCCAACAACAATAACGACCAGCGGGTCCGGGTGAGCCTGTTCAGCGGGACCTTCTAGCTCGCTCAGACGCCCGAAGCCTCAGCGCAAAGCCGCCACACGAATCTTAAGAACTCAGCTGAAATCTTGCGGGAAAAATTCGTGGGGCACCAAAATTGGATGTCAGAGAATCGGCCAGAATCTGTTCGAACCTCAGGTTGTCATGGCCTCTGAGCGCCAGTGATACCGGTCGGGCTTGTCTCATTTGTATCAAACTCATAGGCTCGACAGAGCAACCCTCAAAGTTGGAGAGCCCGATCCATGAACGCTTTTTATCGATTCAGCTGCACACGCGACCGAGGCCTGGCCGGGTGCTTCGCACTATTATTGCTCTTTGCGGCCACGCCCGGCCTGGCTCAGCAGCCGACTGTAGAGCCCTTGCTTGAGGTGCCCTTGCATAGCATTCCCAAGACGGTGACCTACGAGGACTATCAGGATGCAAATCGACGTGTTGGCTTGGCTGCTTTCTACGGTCTACTGCCTGGCGGTGTTCATACGTATGCCAATGAAAAAACGCGGGGGT
>CALELH010000505.1 GCA_937902595.1 uncultured Myxococcales bacterium | reverse complement strand
CGGTGCTGCAGAGTCTGAAATCAAGAAGGCGCTTAACCATGCCGGTCTTGATGAAGATGGTAAGTCCATTCTGTACGATGGCCGTACGGGAGACCCCTTCGAGAACCGTGTCACTGTTGGTGTGATGTACGTACTGAAGCTTCACCACTTGGTGGATGAGAAGATTCACGCACGGAGCATCGGGCCATACAGCTTGGTCACCCAGCAACCGCTTGGTGGTACGGCGCAGTTCGGTGGCCAACGTCTCGGTGAGATGGAGGTCTGGGCGATGCAAGCATACGGTGCGGCGTATACCCTTCAGGAGTTCCTGACGGTGAAGTCGGATGATGTTCTGGGTCGAACCAGAATGTACGAGGCCATCGTCAAGGGTGAGAACGTTCTAGAGAGCGGTCTTCCTGAGTCGTTTAACGTCTTGATGAAGGAACTCCAGAGCCTTGCATTGGACGTCGAACTCATTGAAACCGAACAACTTTAAACACGGATTGCACGAGGAACTAACATGAAGGACATCTTCAACTTCTTTGAGAAGCCTAAAGACCCTCTGAGCTTCAGCGCGATCCGTATCGCTCTTGCTAGCCCCGACAAGATCAACAGCTGGTCTTACGGTGAGGTCAAGAAGCCTGAGACCATCAACTACCGGACGTTTAAGCCGGAGCGTGATGGCCTCTTTTGTGCCAAGATCTTCGGTCCTGTGAAGGACTATGAGTGCCTCTGCGGCAAGTACAAGCGCATGAAGCACCGCGGAGTCGTATGTGAAAAGTGCGGCGTCGAGGTGATTCAGAGCCGCGTTCGGCGTGATCGCTTGGGTCATATCACTCTAGCTACGCCTGTCGCACACATCTGGTTCCTGAAGAGCCTACCGAGTCGAATCGGTAATCTCCTAGACGTGACCCTAAAGGACATCGAGCGAGTCCTATACTGCGTCGCCTATATCGTCACCGATGCGGGTACTACCTCCTTCGAGCAGGGGCAGATCCTGACTGAGGATGAGTACTATGACGCCTTGGATGAGTTTGGCGATGACGCTTTCCAGGCAGGTATGGGCGCAGACGCCATCAAGATCCTCTTGCAGGATATTGATATCCCAACCCTAGCTGTCGAGCTTCGCGACGATATGCGAGCAGCGACGAGTGAAGCCAAGCGTAAGAAGCTCGCCAAGCGGCTTAAGGTCGTCGACGCGCTTAAGGGCAGTGGCAACCGAGCAGAGTGGATGATTCTGGACGTTGTTCCTGTCATTCCGCCCGACCTGAGGCCTTTGGTTCCGCTAGATGGTGGTCGTTTCGCGACGAGTGATCTCAACGATCTCTATCGCCGTGTCATTAACCGTAACAATCGTTTGAAGCGGTTAAAGGAGCTCTGCGCTCCAGAGATTATCATCCGCAACGAGAAGCGCATGCTGCAGGAAGCGGTTGACGCGCTGTTCGACAACGGGCGTCGTGGCAAGGCGATCACTGGACCAAATAAGCGTCCATTGAAGTCTCTGAGCGACATGATCAAGGGGAAGCAGGGTCGTTTCCGACAGAACCTCCTTGGTAAGCGCGTTGATTACTCAGGTCGATCCGTAATTGTGGTGGGTCCTGAGCTCAGGCTTCACCAGTGTGGTCTTCCTAAGAAGATGGCGCTCGAGCTGTTCAAGCCTTTTATCTATAACAAGCTTGAGGAGCGCGGACACGTCACTACGATCAAGACCGCTAAGCGGATGGTCGAGAAGCAAAAGTCCGAGGTCTGGGACATCCTGGATGAAGTGATTAAAGAGCATCCGGTTCTTCTAAACCGTGCGCCTACGCTTCACCGTCTTGGGATACAGGCCTTTGAGCCGGTATTGATTGAAGGCAAGGCGATTCGCCTCCACCCCCTCGTCTGTTCGGCGTTCAACGCGGACTTTGACGGTGACCAGATGGCGGTTCACCTCCCACTCTCAGTGGAAGCTCAGATTGAAGCGCGCGTCTTAATGATGAGCTCTAATAACATCTTGAGCCCGGCTAACGGCCGACCAGTCATCGTGCCATCACAGGACATCGTTCTTGGGTGTTACTATATGACTCGCTCTCGCCCCTTCGCTAAGGGGGAGGGCAAGGTGTTCTCTGGGCCAGAAGAAGTTCGGATGGCCTATGACTCTGGAGAGGTTGCTCTCCAGGCTCGCATTAAGTGTCGTTTGGACGGCGAGGTGCAGGAGACGACGACCGGTCGTGTCTTGCTCTGGGAGATCGTCCCCAAGGGCTTGAACTTCGAGTTGATTAACCGAGTCCTTCGAAAGAAGGAGTTGGCCGCGCTCATCGACGCAGCCTACCGCCAGTGCACCTCGAAGGAGACGGTCATTTTGGCTGATCGACTCAAGGACATTGGATACCTACAGGCGAC
This sequence comes from uncultured Myxococcales bacterium, assembly GCA_937902595.1. Lineage (GTDB taxonomy): Bacteria > Myxococcota_A > Bradymonadia > UBA7976 > UBA1532 > UBA1532. Next base: position 3,082 of record CALELH010000505.1, on the reverse strand, counting down.
GCTGGCAGGCATCTCGGTCGCGGTCGGTGACCTTACGGTTCCTGACGTGAAGGAGAAGTTGCTCGGTGAGGCGACCCTCGAGGTCAAGGAAATTGAGCAGCAATACTTTGATGGTCTAATCACTAATGGTGAGCGCTATAACAAGGTCGTCGACATCTGGGACCGAGTCAGTAATGCGGTCGCAGAAGGGATGATGGAGGCCATCAGTACAGAGATGGTTGAGGGTCCAGACGGAGAGATGGAAGAAGCCGCGAGCTTCAACTCGATCTTCATCATGGCAGACTCCGGTGCTCGTGGTGGCCCTGCGCAGATTAAGCAGCTTGCTGGTATGCGTGGTCTGATGGCAAAACCTTCAGGTGAGATCATCGAGACACCAATCACGGCAAACTTCCGTGAGGGCCTCAGCGTGCTGCAGTACTTCATTAGTACGCACGGTGCGCGTAAGGGTCTGGCCGACACGGCGCTCAAGACCGCCAACTCAGGTTACCTAACTCGTCGCTTGGTCGACGTGGCGCAGGACGCGATTGTAACCGAAGAGGACTGCGGTACGCTGGATGGCATGGAGGTCATGGCGCTGGTTGAGGCGGGTGAAATCATTGAGCCGTTGAGTGACCGAATTCTGGGTCGCGTCGCGCTTGATGACATCTATGACAATCACACTGGTGATCTGCTGGTGCCTGCCGGTACCGAGTTTACTGAGCAGAGTGTCCAAATCATTGAAGACGCTGGTATTAACCGCGTCATGATTCGTTCGGTGCTCTCATGTCAGACGAAGCGTGGGTGTTGCGTCGCTTGTTACGGACGTGACCTGTCTCGCGGTCGTACTGTGAACCTCGGTGAGGCCGTTGGTGTCATCGCGGCGCAGTCCATCGGTGAGCCGGGAACCCAGCTCACTATGCGTACCTTCCACATTGGTGGTGCTGCGGCTCGTCTCGCAGAGCAGAGTACGCTTGAGAACCGCGGACCAGGATTCCTACGCTACGAGAACGTAGAGTTGGTAGAGCGTCCGCCGTCTGAGGATGAGCCAAATGGCGCTACGGTTGTCATGAACCGTCAGGCTGCATTGGTGATCGTTGATGACCAAGATCGCGAGCGTGAGCGATATCAGGTCATCTACGGTGCATCCTTGCTCGTTAAGGATGGCGCTGAGATTCAGCCGGGGACTAAACTCGCAGAGTGGGACCCCTTTGCGCTTCCAATCCTTACAGAGGTTGGCGGTATCGCGCGCTTCCAAGATTTGGAGGCGGGTGTCACCGTTAAGGAAGAGTTTGACGAAGTCACAGGTCTCAGCACCAAGGTCGTCGTGGAAAGTCGTGACTCTGGTGAGCTTAGGCCGCAGGTGTTGATCCGAGATAAGGACTCACACCAGGTTCAAAAGCTTCCGAGTGGGCGTGGTGACGCGCGATACATGTTGCCCGTTGGCGTAACGATTGTCGTCAGTGATGGAGATGAGATCGCTCCAGGTCAGCCTATCGCTAAGATTCCTCGAGAGACCGCTAAGAACAAGGACATCACCGGTGGTCTGCCGCGTGTTGCTGAGTTGTTCGAAGCACGTAAGCCTAAGGAGCCAGCAGTCATCACTGAGATTGACGGCTGGGTGGAGTTCGGTAAGGACACCAAGGGTAAGCGTAAGGTCATCGTTAAGCCCGAGATCGGTGAGCCCAAAGAGTACCTTATCCCCAAGGGTAAGGCTTTGGCGGTACGCCAGGGCGATCGTGTTCAGGCAGGTGAGGAACTCATGGATGGTGCAGCGAATCCGCACGACATCCTGCAGGTCCTGGGTGAGAAGGAACTCGCGAAGTTCTTGGTGGACGAGATCCAAGAGGTCTATCGACTTCAGGGTGTGCGAATCAACGATAAGCACATTGAGGTCATCGTTCGGCAGATGCTTCGTCGCGTGAAGATTAAGGATGTGGGTGACACCAACTTCCTTCTTGAGGAGCAGGTCGAGAAGTGGATCTTCGAAGAGGAGAACGCTCGGGTTGTGAGCGCGGGTGGACGACCAGCGTTCGCCGATCCATTGTTGCTCGGGATTACAAAGGCGTCCTTGTCGACTGAGTCCTTCATCTCGGCGTCATCCTTCCAGGAGACGACGAAGGTGCTCACTCAGGCTGCGTTGTCCGGTAAGATCGACTACCTGAGAGGCCTTAAGGAGAACGTCATCATGGGTCGATTGATCCCAGCTGGGACTGGTCTGCCAGGCTATCGGAACCTAAGCCTTGAGACGGATGATCTTGAGGACGCGATGCTGGCTGACGGTGCAGGTGATGCAGCTGCGGCGGCCGAGCTCTCCTAAGAGCTGCTCGGATCGGAGCTCGTAAGAAAGAGGCTTGGCTAACGCCAGGCCTCTTTTTTTGTGTCTTATCAGATCTTTTATCAGGCCTGTGTGGTTCGCAGAAGCCCTTATGGGAGCAGGGTTTTAGACATCCCGATATCCCAGGTTTTATGCGGTTTTCATACGTTTGTCTTTTTAGGTTGACCGCGCGATTTGGATCCATATAATGCGCGGACCGTCTGCCGCAGGGCAGGTGGAGGTTTCGACCAGTCGGAACCGGCTTCCCGGAAGGCGAATCGCTCGACGATTCGAACCGCTGGGGAGAGGGTTGACGTGCCACGGCACGTCGACATCCCAGGTGGGAAATCCTCTCCTTATCCGTAAAGCCGATTTGGTAAATGTTTTTGGCCCGCTACAAGTGTGGGCCTACGAAAGTGGTAGTTGAATGCCAACAATTAGCCAACTGGTCCGACAGGGCCGCAAGCGTAAGGCGCGCAAGGCTACGGCGCCGGCTCTGCAGAGCTGTCCTCAGAAGCGCGGTGTTTGTGTTCGTGTGTACACGTCGACTCCAAAGAAGCCCAACTCGGCGCTTCGGAAGGTCGCTCGTGTTCGTTTGACGAATGGGATCGAGGTGACGAGTTACATTCCTGGTGAGGGTCACACCTTGCAGGAGCACTCAGTCGTCCTTATCCGAGGTGGTCGTGTAAAGGACCTGCCTGGTGTTCGTTATCACATCATTCGTGGAACCTTGGACGCTACGGGCGTAGACGCTCGTCGTCAGGGTCGATCGAAGTACGGCGCCAAGCG
>CALELH010000504.1 GCA_937902595.1 uncultured Myxococcales bacterium | reverse complement strand
CTAAATTTGGTGACTACTATCTCTTCGACCGGATCGCGGTTGGGGGGATGGCAGAGGTCTTTCGAGCCGCCTCCTATGGTGTCGAGGCATTCGAGCGCCTTGTCGCCGTCAAACGCGTCCTACCGAGCATCGCGGAAGACCAAGAGTTCGTCGATATGTTTATCGATGAGGCTAAGATCGCGGTTCAGTTATCTCATCCAAATATCGGGCAGGTCTTCGAGCTGGGCAACGCAGATGGCGCATACTTCATCGCTATGGAGTACGTCAGCGGAAAAGACGTCAGGGCGCTCTTCGATCGCGCTCGAGCGCGTGGCGACCGTCTTCACATCCCGATGTGCTGTCACATTATCAAAGAGGTCTGCGAGGCCCTCGAGTACGCGCACAACCGAAAGAATGACCAAGGTGACCCCCTAGACTTGATTCACCGTGACGTCTCGCCACAGAACCTACTCCTGAGCTTTGAGGGCGAGGTCAAGCTCATCGACTTTGGGATCGCTAAGGCGGCGGGAAAAGCGAATAAGACTCAATCGGGTATCCTAAAGGGCAAGTTTGGCTACATGAGCCCCGAGCAAGTTCGTGGGAAGCCCATCGATCGGCGCTCGGATGTCTTCTCGCTGGCTATCGTGCTCTACGAGCTCTTAACTCTGGAGCGATGTTTTCAAGGTGAAGATGACTTCTCCACTCTGGAGAAGGTGAGGAAGGTCGACTTTCGCCGCCCACCCTGCTGAACCGTGGAATTCCACCGGAGCTCGAACGGATCATCTATCGTGGCCTGACACGAAACCCCAACGATCGATACCAGAGCGCAGCAGATTTCCAAGATGCGCTCCAAAAATTCCTCTATCAGGATGGCAGCTTCTACTCACGTAAGGATCTCGCGGAGTTCATGCGAGACACCTTCGCTAGGGAGCTGAAACAACAAGAGGACCAGCTCTCTAACTTTCGTAAGTTCGCCCACGAGCACATCCTAGAGTCCAGGCACCCGAACTCAATCCCGAACGCCTCCCTGTCGATGGAGTCCTTCCTGGAGTCTACTGACACTGAACCAGGCCGGAGCGGCTCAGAGTCAGGCGGAGAGTTCACGGACCGGTCGACAGAGGACGATCCACCCAATCATCGCGCTTCGAATGAACGTGGCCGAGACCTCAGAGATTACGGCTCATCAGCGAAGACGATCCCTTGGGACGGCACCTCACCGAAGAGCCCGCCTCCTCCAGACACTAAGCGGCGCCTAGGGTGGCTGCTGTTGATCTCGCTGCTCGCGATTGTCGCTGGCATCGGGACCGTCTATTACGCGCTCGATACATTAAACCCATCGAGCCTACGCCTCGTGACTCAGCCTGCGAACGCTCAGATCTATCTGGATGGACGCCTGATACATGACAGCGGCACGCCGATCGAGCTGAGAAACATCGAGCCTGGTGAACACTGGTTGGTGGTGTCGGCCCCGGATTATCACCGTGAGAAGCGACAGCTAAACCTCGTCCGTGGAGAGCAACTGAGGCTACGCATAAAGCTCAGGTCCCAGCTCGCAAAGACGAGGCTAGTCGTCGACACTCGGCCTGGTGGGGCGACCGTGTTCTTAGATGGAGAGAAGATTGATGAGAGTCCACTTCGCGTTCCAGAGATTGAGCCTGGTGAACACAGTCTGAGAATCGAAAAAGACGGGTACATGCCCTGGGCAGGACGAATTACCCTGCTCAAGGGAATGGAGAATCAAGTGCCAGTGATTAGACTCGCGCCGGCCGAAGTCTCCATCACCTTCATCCCTGAGCCGCTCGCATCTCAGATCTTTCTGATCAACTCAAACGGCGAGAAGCAGGCCCTCGGCCAAGGCGCCCAAAATCAGCCTAAATTCTCGAACCTCGGAACGACGCGAGTACGCGCCGAAGCGCCAGGCTTCTTGCCCTTAGAGCGCGTGGTCCCCCAGCTGTACGACCTTAGACACACAGAGTTCCTCAGTCTGTCTGCGAAGCCTAGCGCGCCCTCTCAGTCTCGAAGAGGCTCGCCAGCGACGAGACGTCCCCCACCTGCGAAGCCACCTGAGGAGCCGATCGCCCCCGCTGACTTCGAGCGCGAAGACATACCTCCAGCGGTCGCGATCGGCACGGGCACGGCCTCGAATAAGGGAACACTTAAGCTGCTGGCGGTGCCTCCAGCGCGGGTCTACGTCAACGGAAAGGATCTCGGCTGGACCCCACTACTCAAGCACAGCCTGCCCGCGGGGAAGCACGCAGTGCTCCTGGTCAGGGAAGAAGATCCCGCGTACCGAAAGTCGTTCACTATCGATGTGAACCCTGGCGAGACCACCTTCCGTCGCTTCGTCAACGAATAGGGCCTGCGCCCCTAGAACTCGAGCACGATCCCCGTTTGGCTCTTTGACGTGTCTTCATCACCAGACAATAAGGCGATGGGCAGAACAATCGCCGCGACCACCCCTACTCCAACCCCTCCCCAAATCACCCAATCTGGGACTTGGTAGACGTCGCTCGTGGTGGGATCCATTAAGCTGAGGGGAGCGACTAACGCTGAAGGATCTAAGCCTTCATAGAGTCTCTCCAAGATTTCATCGGCTGTGTCTTGTGGAGTGCGTGCACCCTGAACAAGGATTCTACGTACGAGGACCTTACGATGCAGATCGTACAAGACAGCGCTGAGCGCTCCGCCGGATTGCGGTTCAACGAGAATCGCCTGATCGGAAGACGCGAGGGCCTTCAACTCACTGAGCGACGAGGTAAACTCAGACGCAGCCACCGCTCCGGCCAAGGAGCTATGAACCCGTCGATATAGGTCAGCGCGACTCGCCCTTCGCATTCTGATGCGCTTCTTGTTCGTACGGCCGACATCGATCGTTCCATACCAGTGGCGATGCCCGTCCATAGACAAACGGATGTGATGGGTTCCCGGCGACAGACGCCGAAGACTCAACGGCGTCGGCCCGAGGTTTCGGCCATTTACGTACACGGCTGCCACGCCAGAT
>CALELH010000503.1 GCA_937902595.1 uncultured Myxococcales bacterium | reverse complement strand
CCCACCCTGGCGAGTCCAGGGGATCAGCATCGGTGGTGAGCAAACCGTCGTTCAGATCCCCGAACTGGACATCAATTTCGATATCGGCATGTGTCCTCGAGTGGCTCTGGCGGCACCGTGGGTGGCGATCAGCCATGGTCACCTCAATCGCTCTGAGTCTGGCGTCGTGTCTGAGAGCTTTTGGCTCCCGCAGTCCGCCTTTAGACGGGCAGGGAATCTGGCAGCGCCGATCTTGTCGCTCTCCTTCTTGGTGCACCGGTCCGCCGGTCGCGCTTGGCCCGAGGTGGCTGAGGCGCCTTGGGCTTTTACCCTAGAGCTTCTGAGCGCTGATCGGATAGAGGCTCTGCCACACCCTGGAGTCGGAACACCTCTCCCAGATGAAGCGGATACAGAGCAGGCGACACCCTGCTTGAACCGAGCGCGAGAGCTCTCGGAGGTCTATGGTCGATATTCTCGAGAGACGCTCTTCGATCCTGCGGTTCGTAAAGCTCAGAATGAGAGGCTGATTCCCCTCGGTGTCTACCAAGTCGAGATGAGTCGGACATCGGTGGTTGTGCTAGGCGGATCTGAGCGTGAAGAGATCGAGGTATGTCTAGAGCACATCAATAAGACAACCTGGGTTCCCTACAGCGTCATTCTCGTGGTGACCGCCATCTCTGAAGCGACTGCAGATTGGCTTAATGAACTCTGTGATGCCGATGACTCTCTACGCGTTCAGCAATGTTCAGAGAACGTGAGTCAGGCCAAGGCGATCAACGAGGGTCTCGCTAAGGCCAACGGTGAGTTTGTCGCTATGATCGATGTCGCTACGCGGCCAAGTCCAGGTTGGTTGGGTAGATTGCAGTGGTGGGGTCGATCAGAGGAGAACTTTGGAGCGTTGTGCCCTGAGATCATTCTTGAACCTCTATCCGCCGAACAGGCAGCTAACCATCGGGAAGCTCACTGGGGACAATCCCAATCGAGGCAGACCTTAGACGCGCGATGTGTGGTCTTGAGGAGAGATGGTTTGAGGCGTGTTGGAGGGATGGACGTCGTGCTTGGCGCCGTCGGTTTCGAATGGGAAGACTTCTCACTGCGCATGAAGATCGCTGGCACCCACCTTGGCACAGCGAGGGATGTCATCGTGTCGTCGAGTGAGTCCAGTTCGCGGCGAGACGACCGTGGTTTGGAGCGATTCATTCATCGCTGGGGTGGCTCACCAGAGGAAATACTCGGTCGTGAACTTCCGCAATATGACGCAGAGAGACACCTCTGTACAGCCGGGGCCGAAGAGGGTTTTCGGCCTGATACGCGCCCGGTCAACGTCTCTGAGGCAAGATCCCGCAACCTATTGGTTGTGCCACCCTGGACAGATCAGGCTGCCCTCACCAGGCTTGTCGAGTCCTTCTCCGGTGAGGTGGGCGAGGATACGGGGATCTGGTTGAGAGCCCCTGCTGGGCGTGGCAGCGAGAGTGTTCGCGCTTTCTCAGATGCGCTGATGGAGTCTGGGCGCAGCGAAGAGACTTATCCGGATGTTCACATCGTCGATGCACACCTGGCTCCAGAGCGTGAGGGAGGCCTCTTCGTAGCCGCCGACGCCGTCTATGTTGAGGAGCACTGGTACACAGCAGATGAGACTATCCGCAGAGCCGCCGATTGCGGCCGCGTTATTCTGCGCGGCGCCGACGAACTCACCACCTGGTTGACTCATGGGTAAGAAGTGACAGCGCGCCTTCTGCTGGTCGACAATTACGACTCATTTACCTTCAATCTATATCAGGCCCTCGCTCAGGTCCTTGATGTGCCGCCCCTCGTGGTCACCAACGACGCTCACTATGGATCAGTCTGCGCCCTGGAGTTTGATGGTGTCGTGCTCTCACCAGGCCCTGGTCATCCCAACGTGTCTCGCGACTTTGGAATCTGTAGTCGACTCATCAATGAACTCGATGTCCCTATCCTTGGGGTCTGCTTGGGCCATCAAGGGATCGGCGCGGCTTTCGGCGCGAAGATCGAGCATGCGCCCGAGCCCATGCATGGACGTGCGAGCATGATCACGCACAATGGTGATCTACTCTTCGCTGAGATACCTAGGCAATTTGAGGCGCTCCGTTATCATTCGCTCCTCGTCACAGATCTCCCCGACTGCTTGGAGTCTATCGCTGAGACGAGCGATGGACTTGTCATGGGGATGCGGCACACGAGTCGTCCTATCTGGGGAGTTCAATTCCATCCAGAGTCTATCGGAACCCCAACTGGCGATGTGCTGATCGAGAACTTTGCCCGTTACGTGACCGCTGACGCGAAAGCCCGAGGAGCGCGCAGCTATTACCCTAGAGCGAAGACCGTGAGTCCATCAGCGCCGGCTCATGAGAGCTGGGCGGTTGAGGTCGATTCCCTTGATATATGGACTGATCCCGAGGCGCTCTTTCTCTCGCGTTTTGAACAGAGCGAGACCGCTTTCTGGCTCGACAGCACCGCCGTCACTGAGGGCCTCGCTCGCTATAGCTTCATGGGTGACGCATCAGGGCCTAACGCTGAGACCCTGACCTATGACATCGCTGAGCGGATGGTCGTCCATGAGACTCCGGCTGGGACAACTCGATTGCAGACCGGGTTCTTTGAGTATTTCGAGCGACAGTTAGCCGATCACCACGTCTCTGGGAAGGACATCTCATGTCCCCTTCAAGGCGGGTGGATTGGGTATCTTGGATATGAGCTTAAGGGCGAATGCGGTGGTGATTATCGGTACGACAGCGATCTCCCAGACGCGGCCCTAATCCTCTGTGACCAACTGGTTGTGTTCGATCATCATGAGCGTCGAATACTCGCGGTCACCGCGGGGCCGAGCGGGTCGATCGACACCCAATGGGTGAGTCTGCTCCAGGAGCAAATTAGGCAAATTGATGACGTGCCTCCTCTGGGTCCAAAAGAGACGAATCACTTTCGTCTCTCGAGGGATCGCTCTCGATATCTCGCGGATATCGATCGATGCCTACGATTCATCAGGGATGGTGAAAGCTACGAGGTCTGTCTGACGACACATCTGGTAGGTCAATCTTCGAGAGATCCGCTCACGGTCTATCGGCACCTCAGGCGTTCCAATGAAGTGCCCTTCGCTGCGTATCTCCGGTTTGGAGATCTTCACTTAGCGAGCATCTCTCCAGAGCGATTCATCAAGATCTCTGAGACCGGCGCCGTCGAAGCCAAACCGATCAAGGGCACGGCCGCCCGCGGTGATACCCCAACCTCCGATGAAGCCGCGAAGCGCGAGCTGGCGTCATCGGAGAAAGATCGTGCAGAGAACCTCATGATCGTCGATTTGCTGCGCAATGACCTGGGGAGGGAGTGCGAGATAGGCAGCGTCCATGTCCCTTCATTGATGTCCGTCGAGTCTTACGCCGTTCACCAGCTCGTCAGTACGGTCCGAGGGCAGCTTGCGCACTCAAGTTCACCTCTTCGACTGCTTCAATCGGCGTTTCCTGGTGGCTCCATGACCGGGGCGCCAAAACGACGGACCATGGAGATCATCGACCAGCTTGAAGGTGAGGCCCGGGGACCGTATTCGGGCGCGCTCGGCTACTTCTCTCTGGATGGTGCGATGGATCTGAGCATCGTGATCCGAACCGCCGTGATGACACCAAAAGAAACGAGGATCGGGGTGGGAGGAGCGATCGTCGCGATGTCGTCTCCTCAGTCGGAGCTGAACGAGATCTTATTGAAGGGCGGGACGGTCATGGCCGCCTTTAAAGGGGACCGCTCGCTAGAATCCTGACGTCGGAGTCTCCGCCTTCGATCCGAACGCGAGCATCTAACTCAAAACCGGGCTCTTCTCCCTCCGCGGTCAATCGAATGACCCCGACGGTCCCCATCTTGAATTTTGTCTCCTCATCACCCAGCTCAACTTCGATTGGGAAGTCTTCCGCGCTCAGGACGCCTACGCCACCCAAGATGATGTCATCAAACTTAATCCGGACGGTCTGACCCATGGCCTCTGTATAGATCTCCAGATCACTGGGGGAACCATCGGATTTGGCTCCGACGATCGCCCAGGCTGTGCCCATCGTGTCCACAGAAGTAGAGAGCCCCTCGATCGTTACATTGGCGCCGCTGGCGCCGGCGACCACCCCGTGCTTATCGCCCAGGCAAGCCCTCAAACCGACACAGCTCTCACTCGCCCTCGCTTCATCACACAAGATGGAGGTCCGCTCAGACAAACCCGGCAGCATCTCTTGATTCACCCGGTTGCATCGGTCGCAGCCGCTAGACCAGGTCGGACATTCGTTTGTGATCATGTCGCAGAGCGCAGCGCAGTTCAGAGAGATGGCACCAGCGTCCCCTACGTCGGGCATCGGCCTACCAACATCGATGGGATCCGGAGTCTCGTTGACCGCTGGATCATCACATCCGGGTAGCGTGAAGAGCAGAGCAATGAGCAGTGTAGTTATCAGTCTCATTGTGGCTCCGGGATAGGGTCCGGCATGTCAGGCGGTGACGTCTCCGTGTCCTCATTGGACGGCTTTCCAAAGATAAACAGGCCGGCCCCTAGAATTAAGAGGCCAGCGCAGTAGGCAGTCCATATGGGTAGTCCTGCCGCTACACCCAGATATCCAGCGAGGCCCGACGCGACCATCGCCAAGGTGGCGTAGGGTAGCTGAGTTCTGACGTGCGCTAAGTGTGGGCAACCTGTGGCCGTCGATGACAAGATCGTCGTGTCGGATATCGGGGAGCAGTGGTCGCCCCATATCGCCCCATCCAAGACTGCGCCCATGCACGCCAACACGATCAGGGGTTCACCCGATAGAGACACGGACAGAGGGGCCGCGATGGGTAAGACAAGCGCCATCGTGCCCCAAGACGTCCCCGTCGAAAACGCGACGGCTCCAGAGAGGAGAAACACGACCAGAGGCAGCATCATCCCCGAGAGTGAATCGCCCACGAGCGCGACGAGGGTCATCCCGGTTCCTAGATCGGAACACACCTCCTTGATGGCCCAGGCCAAGATAAGGATCGATGCGGCCTCTGCCAGAGTACTGATCCCCGTAAAGTAGGCGTCGAGAGATTCACGTATGGTCAGTAATCTCTGGGCTAGGGCTAAGACTACGGCGACGACGCTGCCAAACACGGCGGACATCAAGAGGATGTAGCCGATCTCATCGCTCGCCGTGTCGAAGATGGACTTCCATCCAGACAGGCTCGTGAGTGAGACGTCTCCACTGGAGGTTCCAACGGAGACAATCCAGCCGAGAGTGAGCGCTAAGACTGAGCCGATTGGGATTATTGCGTTCCAGGCCCGATAAGGGATCCCAGCCTTCTCGATCGCTTCAGGCTCTTCATCTGGTTTTGTGTCAATCTCTTCGTCGATGGGGACCAGAGGACCGCCGCTTCGGGCGCGCCGCTCGGCCCGATACATGGGGCCGAGGTCTCGACCACTCCAGGCGTTCATAAAGACCAGAGCGAGCGCGAAGAGGCAGTAAAATCGTAAAGGGAGGATGTCGAAGAACAGCTCATAGCCGCTGCCAGCCATACCCGGCACACCGCTCAAGGTGCTCAATAAATCTTCAAATAGGCCGACCTCATAGCCGATCCAAGTTGAGATAATCGCGATCCCTGCGACGGGAGCGCTCGTGGAATCGACGATGTACGCGAGCTTCTCTCGGCTAATCTTGTGTCGATCGGTCAATGAGCGGGCCGTCGTACCGACTACGACGGTGTTCGCATAGTCGTCGAAGAAGACCGCGGTGCCCATCGCAGACGTTACAGCCTGTGCGCTACGTGGACCCGTTGCGAATTGGGACAGGGCGTCTACGAGGCCTCGGGTCCCTCCCATTCTACCGACGACAGCAACCATCCCAACGAGGGCAAAGGTGAACCCGAGAATCTGCAGGTTGAAGGTCGCCGCTAGGACTTGTCCCAGGTACCCTTCGACCGTGGGACCGGAGAGACCAAACAGCGCGGGGGCCGCGCCTATGATGGATTTGAACTCGATCCAGAGAGTACCGAAGAGGTCACCGCGCATGATGACGCCGCCTGCCAAAACGGCGATCAGCAGGGCCCAGACGACCTTGCGAAAGGCGATAGCGATGACGAGCGCGATGAGCGGCGGCATGAGCGCCGCCCAGTCACCGAGACGGGCCCGTCGAGAGTCGACTGTCTTGCCCACCGTCATCTTCAGGGATACGAAGCCCTTGTCCCTCTCGACCTCTGCGATGAGCTCCGGTGTATTGGTCTGCGTCGACGGCGAGAAACGACTGACCCAAGCGTCACTGGATCCGTCTCGCGCGGTCTGAGCGAAGACCTGCTTCTTGATGATCGCCTGAGCGGCGGCGTCCCCCCGAACCGTCAGACGGACCGGTGACTGGAGCTTCTCTTTGCCCAGCTTCGCGACGGATTTTCGCGCCAGCCCTTCAAGGGTGTTTTCATAGACAGAGTCATGATCGATAGGCAGAAAATAGGCGGAGGCTATCGCTAGAAGACCGACTCCGAAGACGATCAATGAGGACTTAGTTGTCATGCCAATCGGTTACCACGCGCATGATCTCCTGTCACCTTTGGTCCCATCGAGTGGGGAAGTGTGAGCGAAGACCCTCGGTGACTTCTATTCGGCCGTCGGGGCAGAACACTGCGGCCTCAGCGCCTGGCGTTTGGCGAATCAGGTCGAGGCCCGCCGTTGGTCCCAAGACGAAGACAGCCGTGGCCAACGCGTCCGCGGTCGATGTGACCTGTGCGCGCACCGTCACAGCAACGCTCTTCCGCGCGGGCAGACCGGTCTTGAGGTCAAGGATGTGATGATAACGCACTCCGTCGCTCTCGAAATATCGCTCATAGTCGCCACTCGAGACTACAGCGGTGCCGTCGAGGGGCAGTCGGGAGATGATGGCCTCTCGTCGTCGTGGATGTTGAACGCCGATCGCCCAAGAGGTTCCATCCCGTTTCTTACCCAACCCAAAGATGTCGCCGCCACCGTTGATCAAAAACCTCCTGAGTCCATGGCTCTTCAGCGTCACCGCGGCGCGGTCTATTCCGTAACCTTTTGCGATAGCGCCCAGCCCGATTTTGGCCCCGGGGATGAGGAGGGAGACGGTGTTACTCGCGGAGTCCAGAGAGACCTTCCGCCAATCAACGAGAGCCCTTCGTGAGGCACGCTCGCGCTCGTTTGGGACATCGCCCGGAGTTTTGAAGTCCCAAAGACCCCGGTAGGCGGCCCAGGTGATGTCGAAGGCACCGTCCGATCGCGCTGACAGGCGAAGGCTTTGTTTAATGAGGGATAGGGTCTCTTCGGAGACCGCCACTGGATCCTTACCCGAGCGTCGATTGATAGCGCTGACCTCGGAGCTTGGTAGCCATTCGCTCATCAACTCTTCGATTCGCCGCACCTCTCTGAACGCGGACTCCGCGGCTTCCTTCGCGACGCTTAGGGAGACCTTGTCATCGATCAGGATCGTAAATTGGGTGCCCATGAGAGAGCGGTGGAATCGTCGAGGCCCGGCTCGTCTCTGGGCCTCGGATGGAGTGGATCTCAGCTCGACTTTGGACTGAGTCGGCTCTCTAGCAGAAGGACCAGGGCTCGACGCTCGGTCTCCACTACAACTAAGGGAGAAGATGAGCGCGAGCGTCAGCGTCGATCTAGTCATCCTCTTTCAGGAAATCCTTCAAGAGATCACCGAAGGATCCGAGGCTGTTCGGAGTCGCATGCTTCTCGCGATACTCACGCATCGCCTCTTTCTCATCATTCTCGTGCAGCGCCTTGCGCGACAACCGAATCCGGTTCCTGTTCCGCTCCACTTCGAGGATCTTTACCTCAAGCTCGGTGCCAACAGGGAACATACGACGATGGTCGGCACCTCGAGTCGTCGCCATCTCACCATTAGGGATAAGACCAACGACCTTAGGTTCGAACTCCAGGAACACGCCGAACTTTTCGACCTTAGTGACCTTACCGGTGACGACGTCTCCCACCTTAGCGTTCATCTCGACAGGCTTGCGTGCCTCCGCGACCTCAGGTGTAAGGAGCCCAACGCGTCGCCGGTCCGCCTCGATCTTCTCGATGACGACCTGAATCTCTTCGCCGCTGGTTAAGACCTCCTCAGGATGATTGATGCGCTTCTCGGCAGAGATACCAGAGACGTGCAAGAGACCCTCGACACCGGGAGCCACCCTCACGAATGCCCCAAAATCTTGTAGCTTAACGACGTGCCCGGTCAGCACAGAGCCCACAGGGTTCGCAGCGACAAAATCTGTCCAAGGGTCGGACTCGAGTCGGCGCATACTTAAAGCGACGCGGCCCTTCTCGGCCTCAACTCGAATCACCTCGACCTCGACGGCGTCGCTTACGCTCAGCTTTTCGCTGGGCGTGTTCACACGCTCGTGAGAGATCTCGCTTACGTGGAGGAGACCTTCCAGACCGTCTCCTAGATCGATGAACGCACCAAACTCCTGAAGCCGAGTTACCGTGCCTTGTAGCCGGTCACCCACTCGGATTCGGTCGTTCAGAGTGTCTCGCATCTCTGCGCGTTGAGCCTCGATTAACGCGCGTCGAGAGACGACGATGCTCTTGGCGTCCCCGAACTCTGTGACCATGAACTCATATTCGTTGCCGACCTCACGCGCCGGCTCTTCAACAAAATGGGCCGCCAATTGTGAGTTGGGGCAGAAAGCTCGGACCCCATTGATCCGAATTTCATAGCCACCCTTGTTTACGTTAATGATTCGACCTTTAACGGGGGTCTGAGATTTCCATGCGTCTCGTAGATTAAGGATCTCTTGCCCTTGCTGAGCTTGTTTATAGCTCAGCTCGATGGCGCCTCTCGCGCTCAGAATCTTCGCGTGAATCTCGTCACCCTCACCAACGACGATCTCGCCCGCTTCGTTCTTGAACTCAGAGAGTCGGATATAGCCTTGGCTTCGTCCGCCGAAATCGAGGAAGACTACGCTCTCGGTCATCTTGACGATTTTACCAACGACGATGTCTCCCTCTTTTGGGGTTCGGCCGCCGTAGCTTGTTTCGAGGGGCGCCTTTTCTGAGGGCTGATTTTCTGTCTGGTCGTTCATAATGATTCTTCAGTCGTAAATTGCATGAAAACCGCATGGACACAGGGTCAAACCGGCGCCGAATGATAGGTGACGACTTTCGGTCTGGCAAGTCTGGATGCGATTAGATGTAAGAAGTCTCATCACAATTGAATCCACGACGGCTCTAGATCCATCAAATAGAGTAGTTCTGTTGAAACCCTGGCGGAGGAGAAATGCGCTTAACGGTGACACGGTACACATTCTTTTGCGTTTCTCCTCAAGGTGGTGAATAATGCCACAGTGTAGGACAAATACTTACAGCTACTCGAGAGGCCAACATGGGTAAGCTCGTTAATCAGATCGCTAAGTTTCAAGACTACGAAGAATTCGCCGACCTCCATTGGTCCGGGAGCTTCGAAGACTATCTGGAGCTTGTTCGTAAGAACCCGACAGTCACCCGCACGTCTTTTCAGCGTGTCTACGACATGGTGCTGTCTTATGGTTCTGAGACATATCAGGACAACAAGAAGAAGCTGACGCATTACAACTTCTTTGATGACCCTAGAAACGATGGGAACGACGCGATCTTTGGTCTCGACATCCCGTTGATGCGGCTCGTCAATGTCTTGAAGAGCGCAGCGCTCGGCTATGGGACAGAGAAGCGCGTCATCTTGCTTCATGGTCCCGTCGGCAGCTCGAAGAGTACGATCGCGCGTCTGCTCAAGCGAGGGCTAGAAGAGTATAGCCGAGGTCCTGATGGAGCTCTGTATACCTATGAGTGGCATCTGCCTGAGAGTCTCTTGCACGTCACGGGCGGCGAGGAGATCTTCCACTGTCCAATGAATGAGGAGCCGCTCCGCTTGATCCCGCCCGAGTGGCGCGCCCGAGCGTTCGGAGACTTGGGCCTGAATCAAGGTGAGAAGCCCTTACACATTAAGGGTGATCTCAACCCGGCTTGCCGTCTCATCTTCCGAGAGCTGATGGCCTATTATAAGGGTGATTGGTCGAAGGTCATCGATCACGTCCGTATCAAACGCTTGGTCCTGAGCGAAAAGGACCGCGTCGGTATTGGGACCTTCCAGCCTAAGGATGAAAAGAACCAAGACTCGACTGAGCTGACCGGCGACATCAACTACAAGAAGATCGCTCTGTTTGGTTCGGACTCCGATCCTCGCGCTTTCAACTTTGACGGTGAGTTTAACATCGCTAATCGTGGGATCATCGAGTTCATCGAGATCCTCAAGTTGGATGTGGCCTTCCTCTACGACCTATTGGGGGCCACCCAAGAGCACAAGATCAAGCCGAAGAAGTTTCCTCAGACGGATATTGATGAGCTCATCATCGGCCATACTAACGAGGCTGAGTATCGGAAGCTCTTGAACAATGAGTTCATGGAAGCGCTGCGAGACCGAACCATCAAGGTGGACATTCCGTACATCACTCGTCTCAAGGAAGAGTTGAAGATCTACAAGAAGGACTTCACCGAGCGTCGAGTTACAGGAAAGCACATCGCGCCGCACACTCTTGAGATGGCGGCGATGTGGGCCGTACTTACCCGTCTGGAGGCGCCTAAGAAGCATGATCTTACGATGCTTCAAAAGCTTAAACTCTATGATGGTAAGACGCTGCCAGGTTTCACGCAGGACAACGTCAAGGAGCTCCGAAAGGAGACACTGAGAGAAGGTATGGACGGGATTAGCCCGCGGTACGTTCAGGATAAGATCAGTAATGCGCTCGTCAGCCAGAGAAGTGAGACAAGCATCAACCCATTCTTAGTGCTCAACGAGCTAGAGAGCGGGCTAAAGCAAAACTCAATGATCACCAATGTCGAGTTGCGTAAGCAATGTATCGGTCTCCTCGCGGTCGTGAAGCAAGAGTACGAAGAGATCGTGAAGAACGAAGTGCAGCGCGCGATCTCAGCCGATGAGCAAGCGATCAAGCGGTTGGCCTCCAATTATATCGATAACGTCAAGGCCTACACTCAGAAGGAGAAGGTCAAGAATCCGTATACCGGACAGGACGAGGAGCCCGATGAGCGATTGATGCGCTCTATTGAGTCCAAGATTGATATTCCTGAGAGCCGTAAGGATGATTTCCGAAGAGAGATCATGAACTACATCGGCGCGCTGGCGGTGGACGGAAAGTCTTTCTCCTACGACACCAACGAGCGTCTTCATAGAGCCCTTGAGCAGAAGCTGTTCGAGGACCAGAAGGACACGATTAAGCTGACGAGTCTGGTGAGCAACGCCATCGATAAAGAGACTCAGGAGAAGATCGAGGTCGTTAAGGAGCGGATGATTCGTGACTTTGGATACAACGAGGAGTCGGCGACTGACGTGTTGAACTACGTCGCGTCGATCTTCGCGCGCGGCGACTCGCGCGATTAATTGAAGAAGGTTTTGGTAACCCTGCATGCGCATTAAGCAAGACCATGACCGTTTTCGGCAGATAGTACGCGGCAAGATTCGAAACAATCTGAAGCAGTACATCTCGTCGGGTAGTCTCATCGGTAAGCAGGGGAACGACCGCGTCTCAATTCCACTCCCCCAGATAGATTTGCCTCGCTTTCGGTTCAACAGCCAGGATGGGGGTGGTGTCGGTCAGGGTGAGGGTGAGTCTGGTGAGAGTCTTGGGCCTGGAGAGCAGCAACCCGGTGAGGGTGAGGCTGGCGAAGGTGAGGGTGAGAAGGCGCTTGAGGTCGACGTCACCCTGGACGAATTGGCTCAGATTCTGGGCGAAGAGCTTCAGCTTCCACGTATAGAACCCCGCGGTGAGAAGCAGGTGGTCACTGAGCGTGACAAGTACACGGGGATCCGTCCCGTGGGCCCCAATAGTCTCCGCAGCTTTAAGCGCACTTACAAAGAGGCGCTCAAGCGCACCATCGCCATGGGGCAATACAACGGCCGCAACCCAGTGGTGCTGCCCATCAAGGACGACATGCGTTACCGCAGTTGGTCTACGGTCAAGAGCCCACAATCCAACGCGGTGGTCATTTACATGATGGATGTATCCGGCTCCATGGGCGATGAGCAGAAGGAGATCGTGCGTATCGAGTCCTTTTGGATCAACGCTTGGCTTAAGAGCCAATATGAGGGAATTGAGACCCGATACATCGTCCATGACGCGACGGCGCGCGAGGTAGATGAGCACACCTTCTTTCACACGCGTGAGTCTGGCGGAACGATGATCAGCAGCGCCTACAGGTTGGCTGCGCAGATACTTGAAGCTGACTATCCGTCCTCTGAGTGGAACATTTATCCCTTTCATTTTAGCGATGGTGACAATTGGTCCGTGGACGACACGCGGGCCTGCATTCAGCTGTTGCGGGATGTCTTAGTGCCTGCGTCCAACCAGTTCAGCTATGGACAGGTCGAGAGCCCGTACGGGTCGGGCCAGTTCATCAAGGATCTCCACGTCCACTTCAAGGACTCGGACGACGTGATCACGAGCGAGATCAAGAACAAGGACGGCATCGTGGAGTCCATCCGCGACTTCCTCGGGAAGGGGAAGTAGCCATGCAACGACGCAAGCTCTCCGATGAACTCAAGGCGTGGATTCGCTCCATCGAGGCCATGGCGGCGAGCCACGGTCTGGACTTCTTCCCGACCATCTTCGAGATGGTCGACTACCAAGAGATGAACATGCTCGCCTCCTACCAGGGGTTTCCCACCCGCTATCGCCACTGGCGATGGGGGATGGAGTACGAGCGGATGTCCAAGTCCTACGAGTGGGGGCTCCAGAAGATCTACGAGCTCGTGATCAACACGAACCCCTGCTACGCCTATCTCCTTGAGGGCAACAGCCTGCTGGATCAAAAGCTGGTCATCGCCCATGTG
>CALELH010000502.1 GCA_937902595.1 uncultured Myxococcales bacterium | reverse complement strand
GGATGGGGACAAGACGATCCACATCTGTATTCGGGACGCCGCAGGCCACTCCGTCGCGTTGCGTCCAAAGAGCATCTTTCTCGATCGCCAGCCGCCTGTGGCGGGCGGACCAGGACGCGGCATCCCCGCCGCGCTCCGCGATGGCATCGCAATCGAATTGGATGAACGCCAAGGAGAGAGTGCGGTCATCAACAGTCGCGTGGCTCGAGTAACTGTGCTGGCGACCGATCCGGCTCAACCCGGCGCAGAGGCCTCTGGCCTCACCCACTTTAAGCTCACAGACCAGGGCGACTGTCTCGGAGGCGCCTGGCAAGAGTGGCCCCGTGGTAGTCAGCAACCTCACACCATCGACTACGTCCTGCCCGATGGAGATTACGAAGAGGCGACGGTGCATGTGTGCTTTCGCGACGCCGCGGGTAACACCTCGGACGGAGACGGCAACGACGTCGAGAGCTTCGACACCATCTTCGTAGACACGGTGCCCTTCGTACTGACCAGCGTAACCCTGGAAGGGGCGACGGCGGACAATGGAGTCGCTGAGTCTGGCTACACCAACACCTGCCAGGTTGCCATCGACTGGTCCGTGACGGGTGCACAGCCTACAGAAGGTGGCTGTGTGGTGTCGGTGACCCATCAGTTCCAAGGCCGAGATTTCACGACGAGCAAGCTCTGCGGCCAACCGGCCGGGCAAGTGTACAGTGGCCGCCTCCTTACGATTCTCGATGGTCAAGATGGGCGTCGATGCGAAGCCCCAGATGGTGAATATACCCTCTCGGTGAAGGTGGCCGATGACGCAGGAAACCTGAGTAATGTCGAGGCAAGAGTCATCGAACTGGATGGAAATGACCCGGATCTCGATGGAGTTCAGATTGACCCAAGTCCTGGGAGTAGTCGTGAAGGACGGTCGGTCTACTCCAGCTCCCGTACGATCTCCTTCACCCCTCGAGGCGCGCGGGGCGGAGAGGAGGTTCGGCATGCCCTGCTGGCCGGGCAGCAACGCTGTCCAGAGGACCTCGAAGACGCAAACTATTCCTCAACCGCGCTCGGTCTACCTTATTCAGAGCAGGCGAACGCCGACGGACTACACACTCTCTGTATCGCGTTACGAGACCAAGCTGGACGCTCCAGCGACATTCGAACCGCGACCGTCATCATCGACACAGAGGCCCCCGAAGCTCCCAGCACCCCCGGAAATAACCTGAGGACGGTGAACGCGAGCTGTGCGGCGATTGCCCTTGAGACAGACGAAGAACAGGGTGGGCGAGACCCAATCAGTGGCTTCTGGAAGTACCAGATGAGGACACCATTGGAGGACTGGCGGGACGTGACCGATGATGATCTCACCGCGCGCGGCAAAGTTAAGTTTGATCTGCAGCAGGACGCAGACAACATTCTACAGATCCGCGTCGTCGACCAAGCGGGCAACCACAGCGTCGCGACGAACATCCCCATCGAGGAGGTGTCCAGCTTCTTGATTCCGACGGACCTCACCGTGAAGCAGGTGTGCAACGGTGGCCAGTACGCCATCTTGAAACAAGCTAAAGACCGGCCGACCACATACGCCCGCCCAACCTGCGGACACGAAGGCCAGGTCTATTTCGATGACATGCCGACCGTCGCGCTGCTGAACCTCGCCGACAGGTCCGTCACCGATATTAGCCCACCAAGAAATCTACAGAATCTATCTGACGACAGCTGTATCCAAGACAACTTCGATGGCGCGATCATTGACGCAGCGTGTAGCCCAACACCCGGCGAACCCCAGCTGCTGGTTGCTCGACCAAAGCTCTACTTCCCTGTCACCTGCAAAGCCTTCTGTGGTCCTATTTTCGGAGCTACGCCTGGCGATCCCTGCCCGTCCGAGACCCACGAATATTTTGACCAAAGCTCTGAGGACGATGGTCACTCAAACGCTTTTTGCAGACTGCCGGTGCGCGATCGCCGAGGCAATTGGATCAACGCTATCGACTGCGCAGAGGCAGGAGAAGCCTGCATCGATGGTCAATGTAAAGAGGTCCGCTGCTGTACCCAGTGCGAAGGCATCGCCGGGTACCTCAACGGAGAGTGGCCGCTCGGGACAAATTATGGCGGCGTTGAGTTTCTGGTCTTGCCTGATCCTATCGAGGATCCGCTTGGAAGCTACACTCTGCTCGGTGAGCTCGGTCTCGATGAAGATGGGGCGGGGGATCGGATTCCTCTAAACTCCGTCGACGTGCTGGATTGGACCGGTAATCTGGACGAGGAAGACTATGACTTCAGAGCCCTCGCGACGGGGACCTATATGGTGACCTCTCGCGATGTCGATAGCGGGACCAGCTCTCGTCACTTTGAGTCGCGTCTACGTCGGATCGAGCTTAATATCACACCTCCCGAGTGGTCCTTCGACGATCCGGTCGTGGACTCAGCGGGAACGAGCCCGCTGTCCGTCTCCATCGGAGACACGACCCACAATCACATGCTGGGTCTATCGATGTATTCGCTCTACTCGCGCTACCTAAAGTTTACCCCCGGGGATCGTAACAATAACGGCTCATGGGGCGTATATCGGGCGCGCGTATCGAATAACTCTGTGACGAGCGTTTTTGGACCACTCGCGAACGCGGTGACCCAAGATCAAGACGGGAGTGTCTCACCGCACGGATCCAGCGTAAGCGTCCCTTATTGGACTCATATCGCCCAGAATGATGCCTTGGGCCATGGACCAACGGGTAGCTTCTTGCACGTAAAGAAGAACGGAGACGCCGGCGCGAACACTCACCGAGCTGTCGCATGCGGGGCCAACGACACCAGCTGCAATGCCGTGGCAGGCCGTGTCGGCGACAGCGCCCCCATCAGCGCACGCTTCGTCGAAGCGTCGCCAGGCAAGGTCTATTGGCTAGACCCCGACAACCCTCGCGTCTTCTATATGAGCAGCAGCTATGGCGAAAACCCTCTCCGAGTACGCTACCCGGTAGATCAAGATAAGCCTGTCATGCCGTCAGTCGCGGGTGATGGAGGTCCTGGTTCCACCTTCGCTATCTATCACACTTCGGGCGCGACGCGCGGATTGGTGATGGTCTACCGAGACGACAACACCGACGGTCAGTGCGTGGAGTAAGGGTTTGCTGCGAGGTCAGTTCTGCTCGAGTCCGGCGCTCTGCTCCCGGCTCGACACGAATGGATGAGCCGAGGGGCTCTCGCCCTCCCCGCTGGCCGATGATAATCCGCGTATTGAGGGCCCGCTGGGCAGACCCACCATAGGTCGCCATCTTCAGAGTTAACCGGGTGCTCCACCACGGAAACATCGTCGAATTAACACTCTCCTCTCTAAGATACTGGCCATGAGCACATCGAGCGTCATATCCTCTTGATCGGGTGCTGTATGTCCGCACGCTGAGTCTCTGGTGACTCGGGCGTGGGAGACGCAGCAGGGAGATTGGATGCGGGTGCCACAAGATCCTCAAGAAGAGACGACGG
>CALELH010000501.1 GCA_937902595.1 uncultured Myxococcales bacterium | reverse complement strand
GGGAAGACCTTGGCCGACTGCATCGACCAATGCGCCATCAAGACGGGCCGCAATCTGAAGGCGCACTACGTGGTGACGGGCCAATTGCAGCGGGCGATGGGTAGCTACCGCTTAGCCCTGAGTCTCTACGGTACTCGGTCCGGTCGATACCTCGAGGGGCTGACCATCGGGGCGCCAGATATCCTCAAGCTCGAGGCCGCCATCAAGGCGCGCGCCCCTGCGCTCTACGCCGCCGTACGCACTGACGCCCAGGGCAGCCGCTTCGCTGTCGGTGGCTCGGGGGCCATCGTCGTGGAGACCAAGGCGCCCGCGCCCATCACTATGACCAAACGGCCAAAGAGTCACGAGTTCGTGTCCTTTACCTCGGCGCCCAGCGGGGTCGAGGTGCTGGTCGATGACGACCCTGTCTGCACCACCCCGTGCCAGCGCGTCATTCGGCGCGGCCAGCGGTCCGTGCAGCTGCGAGCCCGCTGTTTTGAGCCGGCGACGGCGTCCGTCGACGTTGGGCCTGAGGCGAGCCCCTCAGGGGAACAAGGACAGCAGACGGCGGGCGTGATCCAGGTGGTCGGAGGTGGGTCGAAGACCATCCCCCTTACGCCACGCACGGTTCCGTTGTCGGTCCAGGTCACCCCGGAGGGCGGCGCCGCGGAGCGCGTCTTCCTGGAGGGGCTAGGGCATACCCGTGAGTTCGCGGTCAGCGGCGGAAAGGCGCAGGGTGAATTGGCCTTAGGCGCATGCACGTCGGCCCCGACCATCGATGAGATGACCAACAGACGCTACACCCTGAGGGTCTCAGCACCCGGTTACGTATCGGTCTCAAGAACCATCGTCGTGGAGGGGACGCCTCTTGAACAATGGACGGTGCGTCTTGAGCGGATGCCCCGACTGGTCTTGACCTGTGATGACCCACAAGCCGCTATTTATCTGGGGGACGAGAAGAAGGGGAAGGGACGGGTCGAGCTTGAGCTTGAGCCAGGCAAATACACAGCGTCCTGCGGACTGGCGAATGCAGTCGGGAGGACTCAAAGCGTCCGTTTAGAGCCGGGCGGCCGCAAGTCCCTCGCTTTGGTCGCGGCTCAGGAAGGCCGGATCACCGCTCGCTGCCGGGGCTGGGGTACGTTTGACTTAGAGTTTGTTCAGCGGCGTAACGGGAAGTGGGCGGTGCTCCCTTTCACCACGAAGCCCAACTCTACTGGAGGAGGTGTCTCGGGCCAGTTGGTCGTGCCGCCCGGAGAATACGTCGTTCGCTGTGTCGGCGAAGGGGTTGATCCCGACGAGAAGGTGGCTGAGCTATCGAGTGGAGAGTCCGTCCACGTGGAGTTGGAGTCCCTAAAGATCGAGATGCTGAAGAAACAGACGAGTGGAACGGGCTTTTTTTTGTTTCCTTTTCCATTTTCGCGTTCCTATCTCTCTTTGCCAAGCACGGACGGACGCAGGCTGAGTATTCTACACTTGGGACCTATGATGGGCTCCGTCCAAAAGCGTTTCCGGGTCGGTGACGATGTGCGCCATGGTTTTGCTGGGGGCCTTGATATGAAGGCGTACTTCAATTCCGGTCCGTCAGACGCTGCGGCTAAAGCGGTGTGTGGCAAGGGACGTGGCACCTACGAACACTTCGGGTTTAATTCTACCAAGGTGAGAAGCACATGCGGGGATAGTGGCACAGCGGTAGTAGTGAGGGGGCAGTATTTCTATGGTCACCGTTGGATCCGTAGCGGATTATTCTCTCAGAGTCTGCTTGAGCTAGATGTCAGTCTAAGCTCTGGCTTGGGAAGCTATACCCGCTATCAGGACCCCGAAGAATCGGTGAGCGGAAAAAGGCACGATGGGTCGACAAAACAAGGAGGGGCCTTTGTGTGGGAGACAGCTGTTCGACTCACCCCCTATCTAGGAATTAAGTCATTTAGAGTCGGTCCGCAATTGGAGTATGTGGCCGGTCAGTTTGGGTATGACGCCTATTCTGAGCTCTTGGTGGGAGGAGCGGCCGAGATTCCAGTCTTCGGGCGATTTCGGGACCCACTTTCGTCTCGTTACTGCCTTGAGGTGGCTTATACGCGGTCCCTTGATGGGGCGTCTTCGGTGGGGCTGTCATGGTCCAAGAAGGGAGGATCAGAATACAACCTCTTCAAGAAGTGATTCGGTTAGCGCCATTCCTATTGGGGCTCGTGATGCTCACATTGTCATCGGGGGCGTCCGCCGAGACCCTCCGTGAGGTGTCTGGTCGCGCCACGCTGCTGGACAGCGGCGAGCGCGTCTATTCTGTCACCGCTCAGGAGACCTGGGTCGGGGGGCGACAGACGCGGTTCTCGGCGCGGCACGTCGACGGAAAGGGGCGGCTGCGCATGACTCGGGAGGTCGTCTACCATGACGACCGCTTCGTGCCCGATGAGCGCCTTGAGCACCCGCTGACGGGGAAGATGTCCCAGACCAAGCGCCTGGCCAAGGGGGTCCGCCTCAGCGCCCGCGACAAGGCCGGGGCCAGGGTGCGATCCGCGGTGGTCAGCCCGCCGAGGCCCTACGTGTCGGGCTTCGCCCTGTCGGCCTTCCTCTCCAGTCACCGAGGGGCCTTGGCGAAGGGGGAGACCGTCCGCTTCGTCATGCTCGCGCCGTCTCGTCTCGATTGGTACCGCTTCAGAGCCCGCAAGAGCGCCGACCGCGGCGTCAAACCGGGGCAGTTCCTGGTCGCCATCGACACCGACTCGATGGTTTTACGGCTGTTTGTGAGCACCATGTACTTCTGGTTCGACGCGCAGACCGGCGGCCTCATCCGCTACGAAGGGCCCGTCAGCGTCGAGGATGATGGCGGCGATATGCTGAACGTACGAGTGGACTTCCCTCAGGGGCTGGGCGTGGCTCCCTAGACCCGGATCGTCTTCCAATGGCCGCGACGAAACATCACGTAGAGGTAGATCGCGCGCACCAACCAGTCCAAGGTGCTGCCGATCCAAATACCGACGAGCCCTAGACCGCAGGTGTAGGCCAGCAGATAGCAGGCCGTAAGCCGCACCAGCACGGGCCCGCCCAGGGCGGCGATCATGGGCGTCTTTGTGTCCCCAGCGCCTCGCAGCGCGCCCGCGTAGACGTCGGTAATCGCCATGAGGGGCTGAGCGATGGCCGCGATGCGTAGACAGGTCGCGCCCAGGTCGATGACGGCGGCGTTGTCTGTGAACATGCCGACCAGCGGTCTCGCGCCCACAAAGAGGATGACCGCCACCACGCTGAGGCAGATGATACCGAGCCGCGCCGAGATGTGACCCGCTTGGACCGCGTCTTCGGGGCGGTCGGCCCCGAGCTTCTGGGCCACGAGCGCTCCGGCCGCGACCCCGAAGGCGCCGGCGCCGATAAAGCCGAGGGACTCGATGGCCATCAAGGCCTGGTGGGCCGTCATGGCCTCGGTGCCGAGGTGACCGATGAAGATAGCGAAGATGAGATAGGCCGTATGAAAGACCGCCTTCTCGCCAAACGCGGGGCCCGCAACGCGGAAGATGCGCTTGATGGTGCGGATGGATGGATAGCCTAAGCGGTAGCCGTCGCGCCGGGTGATGAGCACCCAGTACAGGGCGACAGCGTTAATGGCGAAGGACGCCACGGTGCCGATGGCGGCGCCCTTAATGCCTAAGGCCGGCAGGCCCAGATATCCGAAGACTAAGACCAAAGACAGGATCAGGTTGGTGGCTCCCGACGCGATGGCCACCAGCATCGGAGTCCGCGTGTCGCCAAGGCCCTGCAGCGAGACCGTCGCCGCCGATCCGAGCATCTGCAGGGGAGACGCGAGCAGCACGATGCCCATATAGGTCGACGCGAGACCGCGGACGCTCAGCGTGGCCGCGTCGCCGGTCGCGACCATGGTGGTGATGGTGTCGCGGGTCAGATAGCCGACCACGCCGATGGTCGTGCCGGCGGCCAGCGCGATCAGAAAACCGCTGCCTAGGGCCGACTGCACCCGAGTGACATCTTTGGCCCCGAAGGCCCGACCTATGACGGCGAGCAAGCCGGCCCCATAGGCACCAAAGAGGGCGAAGAGAGACCAGAGGACTGGACCGCAGACCTGCATGGAGGCCAGGGCGTCGTCCCGGTAATTACCGAGGATGAGCCGGTCGGTGAAGAGCACAACGGTGACGAGCAGACCATGGAGGACCGCCGGCCAGGCGAGCTCGATGACTTGGCTTTGGAGGCGCTTCACCGGTTTAGATCACGCCCTCCAGGTCGACACCACCGGAGCGGGAGGCGTCTACCCTGGCGCGCAGCTCTGGCCCAAGCGCGACGGCGGCGCCCTCAGCGTCAAGGATCTCATCGGAGATGACGCCGTGGACGGAGCGAAGCCCGCCGAACCACCAGCGCGTGTCGGCGATGAGGACGCGATCGCCCGTTTGGGCGAGTAGCGTGTCGAGCGCCTCCTGGCTGAGGCTGATGATGTAGCTCCCGGTGTCCGGGTCTACGGCGTTCTCCGCGCTCAACTCCACGACCTTCGCCGGCGTCTTCGGGAGAGCGTCATAGACGTTGATGTCCCGCCCGGCCTGCTTACGGGCGAGGCTCTGAGAGGTGACCTGAGTCAGCCCTTCGATCTCCTCTTCGTCCCGTGGTTTGCTGAACGGCGTGACGATGACCCCAATGGTGAAGCTGACGAAGAGCCCAAAGAAGGCCCGCATGAACTTGTGCGCCTTAGCGCCCTCGAGGACGGTCCCATCGGCCTTAACAGTGGGGATGCCGTGGGCGAGAGGATCGATCAGCTCGGGGAACTTAATGGACAGGAGGATGAGCGCGAAGCCACCCAAGATGGTGGCCGACGCAGCAGCGGAGGTGTAGCGGGGCCACAGAACAGCCAGCAGTAAGGCGACGACCAGCGGCGGCGTGACCGCGGCGGTGAACGCACCGTGAGCGCTATAGATTGAGTCAAAGCTCATGAACAGAGGCACCAGCGCTACGCCGATGAGGGCGACGACGATGGATGTATAGCGCGCGATCTTCAGGTAATAGGCGTCGGGCGCGTCGTCGGTGATGTACTGCTTCCACACATCGTTGACTGCGATGGCCGCGACTGCGGTGATGAGCGTGTCGACGGTGGACATGAGCGCCGCTGTGAGCGCCGCCATGACGAGTCCGAAGACGCCGGGGATGCACAGGACCTTGGCGACCAAGAAGAAGATGCCGCCCGCGTCTGAGTCCGCAGGGATGAGCCCCGCGCTCTGCATGGCGCTGCCGACCCAGCCACCGGACGCCACGACGATTGCGGCGATGGGCATCAGGATCAGGACGGTGGCGATGATGGCCTTCTTGCCTTCGCCCACGCTCTTGACGGACAGGAAGCGCATGATGACGCCCTGGTTCAAGAAATAGAACACGGCGGTGTTGGCGACGGCGTCCTGCCAGACGATGCCGACGGTGGAATAGGACGGGTCGCTCGCGAAGTTGGGAAACGCCATACGGTGCTCAGGAATGAGCGAGGTCCAGAACTCACCAAAGCCACCGAGCGCGGACACACCGAGACCGATGATCAGGGCGCCGGCCAGGATGAGCATAAACCCCTGGAAAAGGTCGGTCACGATGACCGACGTTTGACCACCCCAGGTCACATAGACCGCGGAGATCGAGGCGACGATGCACGAGGCGGTGAAGATGTCCCAGCCGATGAGGTGGTGCAGCGCCTTACCCATGGTGAACAGGTTAATGCCGATATAACCCACCAGATAGATGAGCAGCATGATGGTGACGTTGAGCCGCGCGAAGCGGTTAAAGCGGCGCTCGAAGTACTCGGGGATCGACACGATCTTCGAGAAGAAGATGATGGGCAGCCAGCCGAAGAGGAACAGCGGAATCCAGAACCAATCGTTCAGATATGTCTGAGAAGACGAGATGCCGTAGGTGTAGGCCACGCGGCTGTACTTAACGAAGGAGTAGGAGCCGATGACCGTCGCCACGAGGGACATGGTGATGAACCACCACGAGAAGCGCTGACCCCCAAAGAAGAAGTCCTTAGTGGATTTATTGTGCCGGCCAAACCACGTACCCAGCGCCAGGATCGCGAGGAAGTATCCGATCATCACGCCATAGTCGATGGAGTGGGGGACGTCCTTGGGTTCGAGCGGCGTACCCTTGATGGGGGTGTGCGGAGTCAGTGGCGCGCCGAACTGCAGATAGGCCTGTAGACCCATGATCAGGCCTAAACCGCCCAACATCGCCAAGAGGTTACGTCGCTTACTGGGATCATCCCAGCCGATGTAGCCACCTCGCCAACCGAAGTACATGCCCAGAGCAAAGATCACACCGCCGATGGCGTACTGATAAAGAAAAGGGGTGAGTGCATCCATGGCCGCCACCCTAACCAACATCGGCTCTAAGTGGAACGCCTAGCGTGATCGTGAGCGCAAATTCGGTGCCTATCGGGTCCCCGTGACCGGGTAGCCTCGATTCGTCCACTCGTAATAGCCCTCGTCGAGGACGGCGATCTTGGTGAAGCCCGCAGCCGCGAAGGCCTCCCAGGCCTGACCCGAGATGGCGTGAGGGCAGCCGCAGTACGCGATGATCCAGATGTCTCGTGGGAACTGGTCGATATAGTCTTCGAGCAGGTAGAAGGGCATGGAGACGGCCCCTAAGATGTGGCCGTCTAGGAAGTCTCCATGAGCTCGGGCGTCGAGCATGATGACGGCTTGTCCTGCCTCCATCGCCGCGTTGACGTCATCGACGGGCACATACTTGCCCTCGCGTAGGGTAAAGTCTGGTTCTGCGCCGCCCGAGTTAATGACGATGTCCTGCAGATCAGGGATGTACTCGCCCGGTGGGGCAGAGTCGGTGGGTCGCTGCCAAGAGCGAATCAGCGCGACCAGGTCTTCGACCTCCTGGGTCATGAGGCGCTCACCGTACGCGCCCATAGACGTCCCTGGCCGGCCGTCCTCGATGGCGTACCGGATGAACCCGTCAGACGCGGCGTCCAAAAACCATGGGTTGTTCAAGCTCAGGGCGCCGCCTTCACCCTGGCGGCCCTCTCCTAGATCGCCGTGACAGACGCCACACGCGGCGGCGTATACGGCCGCGCCGCGCTCTGCGCTGCCCTCGCTGTCATCGCCGAGTTCGACGGTGAGATCACTCTCCCAACCGCGTATGTACGCGATGACGTTCTCGGCGTCCTCTTCGTCGAGTGGGCCACCTTGCTCTTTGCCCCAGGCCGACATGGGCGTCCCTGGGCGGCCATTGACTATAGAAGAACGAAGGAAGTCATCATCGGCGGAAGCGAGGAAGTTGGGGTTCGCCAAGGCGTTGGCGTTGTCTGATACGTAACCCTGGCCCATGTCGCCGTGGCAGAAGCCGCAGTAGGCTCCATAGAGCAGCTGTCCGCGCGCCAGGTCAGGACCGGCCGGCCCCATGTCTGCCTCTGCGGTGGCGTCACCGGCCGGGCCAGTGTCTGTAGAGGGCACCCCCATGTCAGCGCTCGGCGGGATAGCTGGACCACCTGAGATGCTGGGCTGTAGCCCGCTGCTGCACGAGAGGGCGCCGCAGGCACCCAGGGCGATGATGAGCGAGGCCCAGCGCACGTTATTCTCCTTCGCCCGGGATCCCGCCGTCTGGCAGCGCGATCTCTATAGGGGGATGTGGTGGCTCGTACGGATCGCCCGAGATGGCGGCGAGAACGGCGGCGCGAACGTTCGCGTAGCCTTCTTCCTCTGCGAGGTATGTGTTCAGGTCGTCGAAGCCATCGAGAAAGACGTGGAGTGTGCCGTCGGGGCGATAGACGAACATGTCGTAGATGGCGCCGTCCATGGCCACGAGCCCACCAAGCTCTTCGGTGTCTTGGAGGATAGGATATGAGCAGCGCGCCGCGAGCCCCTCTTGATGAG
>CALELH010000500.1 GCA_937902595.1 uncultured Myxococcales bacterium | reverse complement strand
AGTCGAGGAGCTCGGCGAGGAACTGGCCCGTGTGGCTCTCTTTGACCTGAGCCACATCCTCCGGTGTGCCAGTCGCCACAATCCGTCCACCACCTGAACCGCCCTCGGGCCCCAAATCAATGACCCAATCAGCCGTCTTGATGATGTCGAGGTTGTGCTCGATCATGACGATCGTGTTGCCTCCGTCAGCGAGCTTTTGGACGACGGAGAGAAGCTTGCTCACATCTTCGAAGTGAAGACCAGTGGACGGCTCATCGAGGATATACAAGGTGCGGCCAGTCGCTCGCTTGGCGAGCTCTCTGCTGAGCTTGATCCTCTGAGCTTCACCGCCGGACAGAGTCGTCGATGGTTGACCCACCTTTACGTACCCGAGGCCTACATCTTGAAGCGTCGCGAGGATACGGCTAACCCGGGAGTGATTCGAGAAGATCTCGGCGGCCTCATCGACCGTCAGCTCCAAGACGTCGCTGATGGTCTTATCCAGATACTTCACTCGAAGAGTGGCTTCATTAAAGCGCTTTCCGCGACAAAGATCGCAGGGCACATGCACGTCTGCTAGGAAGTGCATCTCGATCCGCGTGACACCTGCGCCTTGGCACGTCTCGCATCGACCGCCTTTCACGTTGAAGCTAAATCTCCCTGGCTGGTAGCCGTAGGCTCTCGCTTCTCGCGTCGTCGCGAAGACCTTACGGATCTCGTCCCAGACCTTGGTGTAGGTAGCTGGGTTACTTCGCGGTGTTCGACCGATGGCTGTTTGGTCAATATTGATGACCTTGTCGAATTGTTCGAGACCCCGGATGGAGTCATGAGGCCCCGCGGCGATACGGGCCTTATTTAAGGTGCGGGCCGCGCCTGGGTATAGAATCCCGTTTATGAGACTGCTCTTTCCTGCGCCACTCACCCCAGTGACACACGTAAACAGGCCAACAGGGATCTCTGCGTCAACATTGTCCAAGTTGTTGGCGCGTGCTCCGGTGATGTGAATCGAGGCCTTCTTGGGAAACGAGCGGCGCTCGCCAGGTGGATCAAGAGTCTTTCGACCGGACAGATACATGCCCGTCAGACTATCGGAGTGTTTGGTGACGACTGAGGGGGGCGCGCTGACGACGATCTCGCCGCCTAGGCGGCCCGCGCCAGGTCCAAAGTCGACCAGCCAGTCGGCTGCCTGCATCATCTCGGCGTCGTGCTCAACGACGATGACCGTGTTTCCGAGATCCCTGAGATGTTCCAGGGTGCGAATGAGGCGCTTATTGTCCCGTGAGTGCAGGCCTATGGATGGCTCGTCCAGGATATACAGCACGCCTGTAAGCTCACTGCCCATTTGGCTCGCGAGGCGAATACGTTGGCCTTCACCACCGCTGAGGGTAGGGCCTGGACGGTCCAAAGTGAGGTACTTGAGGCCTACGTCGCTTAGAAACCTCAGGCGCCCGATGATCTCTTTAAGGAGCTCTTCGGCGACGACCTTGAGATTACCGGACAGCTCCAGCCCCTCGAGGAACGCGTGTGCATCGCCGATCGTCATGCAATTCAAATCTACGATGCTCTTACCGCCGATAAAAACCGAGCTAGATTCCGGGCGCAGCCTCGCTCCGGTGCACTCATCACACTTAGCGTCGGTGAAGAACGCTGAATATCGAATCCGACTGTCTTCGGACTCGGTCTCGCGCCAGAGTCGCTCCATTCGTGGGACAAAGCCCTCCCAAGCGCAGGGATAGGTGAAGCTCCGTCGTCCACGCTTGAAGTGGACTTCGTAGGTCGTATCACCCGTGCCGTTCATCAGGATGTCTTGATGTGTCTCTGTGAGCTCGGCGAAGGGGGTCGTGAGGTCGATCTTCAGAGTCTCGGCGACGGTATACATCACCTGCTTGAACCATCGAGCGGTGTTGATATTGAACGCCTTTATCGCGCCATCTACGATGGACACGGTGCGGTCTGGGATCACTCTCTCCGGATCGATGCGCAGCGCAGTGCCGAGTCCATTGCAGCTCTTGCACATGCCGAGTGGACTGTTAAAGCTGAAGGATTGAGGTAACAGCTCAGGAAAGCTCACGTTGCAGTAGGCGCAGTGACGATGCTCGCTGAAAAGTTGGTCAGCGTCCTCGCCGACGATGGAGATCTTTAGGCGTCCTTTACCGTGTTGCAGGGCCGTCTCGACAGAGTCGGTCACTCTGGCACGATTATCAGGGCGGGCGATGAGTCTATCGACGACGATGTCCACCTGGTTTCTGCGGTTCTTGTCGAGTTCGATCTCTTCATCGAGTGAGACGACCTCTCCATTGATTCGCAGTCGGGCAAAGCCCGCGCTCTGAATGTCGGCGAGAAGATCTCGGTGCTCGCCTTTTCTGTTCTCGATGACAGGCGCGAGGAGAAGGTACTTGGTGCCTTCAGCCAGTCCCGTCAATGTCTCCACGATCATCTCAGCTGATTGAGGCTCAACGGCTCGCTGGCAGCGGTAACAGCGCTGGTCTCCGACTCGCGCGAAGAGGACCCTTAGGTAATCATGGATCTCGGTGATGGTCCCGACGGTTGAGCGCGGGTTTCGGCTGACGGTCTTCTGCTCGATGCTGATTGTCGGAGAGAGCCCACGGATGCTCTCATAGCGAGGCTTCTCCATTTGACCGAGAAATTGCCTCGCGTACGCTGAGAGACTCTCGACGTATCGGCGCTGTCCCTCTGCGAAGATCGTGTCGAAGGCTAACGAAGATTTCCCGCTACCAGACACGCCTGTAAACACGACGAGCTTCTTCTTCGGGATCGCCAGATCGACGTTCTTGAGGTTGTGCTCTGCGGCGCCTTTGACAACCAGGTGGTCGAGCTCGGTGATCTGGTTTGTACCGGGCGCTGACGTGGTGGGCATTAGGGTCCTCGCTAGAATGTCCAGAATGTCGGGTACAATGCAGGCTTTTCGCTCCCGGAACAAGCCGCTGTTGTGACCGATGCCGCTCATCGATCGCTGCAGACAAATGAATCGCGGTCTGCTAAACTATATCGCTTCTATCTTTGGGGGGCAGTTGCACCATGAATAGTCTTTCAATGAAGGCCGCGCTTTGGTCTGCGGTATTGCTCTGCGTAGGTCTAAGCGCCTGTGATTCAGGTGAGCAGGCAGCAGGAGGCGGAGTTTTACCTCCAGCTCCTGAGGTGGATGCCTCTTTTCGAGAGGCCCCGGAGCCGGATGCCAGCGGACCTATGGGTCCCGTGGCGGGCT